>NZ_CAJCKS010000046.1:0-35168 GCF_903970985.1 Pantoea sp. ME81
GTGTGTGGCACGGTGCTGATTCAGCATATCCAGGCGGATGTACTACGACAGATTTTGCCGCTCCTGCTGATCAGCATCGGTTTATGGTTCCTGTTAATGCCGCGCCTGGGCGAGTCGGACCGTGAGCATCGCCTGCAGGGCATCGCTTTTGCGCTGGTCGGCGGCGGCTGCGTCGGTTTTTATGACGGCTTTTTTGGTCCGGGTGCCGGTTCATTCTATGCATTGGCGTTTGTGACGCTGTGTGGCTTCAATCTCGCCAAGGCCACTGCCCACGCCAAAGTCCTAAATTTCACCTCCAATTTCGGCAGTCTGCTGTTCTTTATGTTCGGCGGAAAGGTAGTGTGGGGCACGGGCGTGATCATGTTGATTGGCGCATTCGTGGGCGCGCGTATCGGCGCCAGACTGGTGCTGAGCCGGGGTCAGAAGCTGATCCGCCCGATGGTGGTGATTGTATCCGCTGTGATGAGCGCCAAATTATTGTGGGATAGCCATGGCAGCGCGTTGCTGGCGTGGATAGCCACGCTGTAAAGCAGTACTCGTCAAGAACGGCTGCCAATGCGACAATGGCGCTAATTTTTTTAAAGATTAAAATATTATGAGTACAGAACATCATTACCAGCAGCTGGTGGATATTTTTGATGGCTGCTTTGTTGAAGACTTTCAGACCCGTCTAATTAAAGGCGATGACGAACCTATTTATCTTCCAGCGGATGAGGAATCGCCGTGGAACCGGGTGGTGTTTGCTCACGGTTTCTACGCCAGCGCGCTGCACGAAATTTCTCACTGGTGTATTGCCGGTGAAGCGCGCCGCAAGCTGGTGGATTTTGGTTATTGGTACTGCCCGGATGGGCGGGATGCGCAAACGCAAAGTCAGTTCGAGTCAGTGGAAGTCAAGCCACAGGCGCTGGAGTGGCTGTTCTGTGTCGCGGCGGGCTTTCCCTTCAATGTCAGCTGTGACAACCTCGAAGGCGATTGTGAACCCGATCGCATCGCGTTCCAGCGCAAGGTCCATGCTCAGGTGATGACTTATTTTGAGCAGGGTATCCCGGCACGTCCGGCACGTTTTATCGATGCGTTAGCCAGCTATTACGGTACGCCAGCGCTGACGGCGGCACACTTCCCGTGGCCGGAAGATCTGTGATTCGCAAACATATTATTAATGACCCAAAGTCACCCGCGTTGCAGCATAACGGCGAATGAACGACCCCCGGGAACGCGAACCAGCGTGTAACGGGGCAAGAGCGTGAAGCCAGCGCAGTAGCGGCGCGGCGTATCAAGGGCAATAAGGAACAAGACGATGATCGTAGAATTCGAATCCCGCATCCTGGCATTGATTGACGATATGGTAGATCACGCCAGTGACGACGAGCTGTTTGCCGGTGGCTATCTGCGTGGTCATCTGACCCTGGCGGTGGCTGAGATTGAAATCAGCGGTGAGCACACGCCAGAAGCGCTGCAAATCCATGTGACCAACAGCCTACAAAATGCGATTGCCGCAGGTGAACTGTCACCACGCGATCAGGCGCTGGTGATTGGCATGTGGGATAATTTGTTCCAGCAGGCGCGTCAGACCGCCTGATAAGTCGGGGCGGCCGCTCGCCCCGCCATCCTAGCGTCCCGCTTTCTTACCTTTCAGCAATTTTCTTACCCAGTAACGATTCGGATTCAATGCCGCCAGCGTGGTGATATCCAGCGGTTGCGGCTCACCACTCATCTGTGCCGCCAGTACTTCCGCCGCCAGCGGCGCGCTGCACAAGCCGCGTGAACCCAGCGCACCCAGCACAAATAAACCGGCATGAACCGGTGCATCGGCAAGGGTTTCACCCCGTGCTCGTTGCCCCGGCAAATCAGCATATTGCACCAGCGTTGCGGCGTAATCAGGCGCGCTGCCACTCATCGGTAAGTGATCGCGCGTTGCGCAGCGCACGCCAACACGCGCCTCGTTATCACTGATATCCACCTGCTGTGGCCACTCTGCATCCGGCAGACAGTTCACCAGGCGCTGGCGGTTTTCCTGCTGATCGTCAGCACGGAAATCGGTTGTGGTATCGCCGCGATGGTAGCTGGCCCCGATGCAGTGGGTGCTGAAATTCGGGCTGACTGGCGTGAGATAGCCGTCATAGCAGAGTACGGTATTTAACGCGCCCAGCTCAGGATTGGTCGGCACATGACTGACCTGACCCGCCACCGCGTAAACGGGCAAGTCTTTGCTTTGCTCAATTTCCAGCAGCGCATGGCCATTGGCGAGCACCACCTGCTGATGATTTACCGAAGGTTGCTCGCTGAAGTTCAGGGTCCACCCCTCAGTCGTCGTTTCCAGCGTGGTGACGCGATGCAGCCAGTGCAGGCGTAAACCCAGCGTTTGCGCATGCTCCAATAGGTTGCTGGTCAGTTGCGACGGAGAGAGCCAGCCGCCCTGAGGATAGAAAATGCCACCGCATCCGGTCTCGACGCCCGCTAACTGCTGCGCGTCTTCCTTGCTTACGCCGTACGCCACATCATGCGGCAATCCCATCTCCAGCATCTGGGCAATTTTATCGGCACTTTTACTGTCCCAGCCGAGTTGCAGCACACCGCTCCAGTGATGTTCAAACATCACTGGTAGCTGGTCGTACAAACGGCGGGCAAAGGTGAACGCCGCAGGGAAGAACGTGGCGAGAGCGGGATCGTGCTGATTAAGCAGCGGGTAAAGTGCGCCCTGACGATTGCCGGAAGCACCCAGCGCGGGCGCAGCATCGGCGCAATAAAGTGTGACCTTCCAGCCGCGGCGCAACAGCGCCAGCGCCAGTACGGCACTCGCCACGCCACCGCCAACCAGCGCCACTTCCTGAGTGCGAGCCGCAGGGCGGGCGTACCATGGTTGGCTGTGGGGCAGGGCAGCAACCTGCTCCATAACGCCCGTTAGCATTTCGCGTTTGTGACCAAAGCCTTTGCGCTTAGCCACGGTAAAACCCGCTTCCTGTAATCCCCGACGGACAAAACCTGCCGAGGTGAAGGTCGCCAGCGTCCCACCAGGCCGGGCCAGACGGGCCATGGCGGCGAACAATTCCGGCGTCCACATCTCCGGATTTTTAGACGGAGCAAAACCATCTAAAAACCATGCATCCACCTGAGCATTAAGACTGTCATCAAAGGTATTAATTAGCGCGTTAATATCACCGAGCCAGAGATCGAGCGTGACTTTACCGTTGTTGAACAGTAAACGCTGGCAACCCGGCAGCGCCTGTGGCCACTGTTGCTGTAACTGTTCTGCCCAGTGCGCCAGCTCAGGCCAGTGTGCGTGCGCTGCGACCAGATCGGTTTGCGTCAGTGGGAATTTTTCGCAGCTAATGAAGTGCAGACGCTTAAGTGTCGCGTCGGGATGTTCGCTACAGAAGCGATCGAACGCTTGCCACAAGGTAAGAAAGTTCAGACCCGTCCCAAAACCGCTTTCCGCGACAATAAAAATATCGCGTGAATGTTGAGCGAAACGGAGAGGAATTTGGTTGCCGTTGAGGAAAACATAGCGCGTCTCCTCCAACCCGTTGTCGTTGGAGAAATAGACGTCATCGAATGCTCGGGAAACAGGTGTACCCTGATCATTCCAGTTTAATTGCGCGTGTTCAACCGGGGCTAATTTCACGGGAAAGGCTCGTTTTTCAGGCAGTGGCGCGATTTTAACGACTGCCGTCACATGACGCAAATTTACAAAAGGAAATGGCTGATCGGACTTGTTCGGCTTACAACTGTAAGCTAGAGTGCACGTCAATCCAAAAGAAGTGGAATGAGGACTATTGAATGAAACGTGCAGTGATTACTGGCCTGGGTATCGTTTCCAGCATTGGTAATAACCAGCAAGAAGTGCTGGCTTCTCTGCGTGAAGGCCGTTCGGGTATCACCTTCTCTGAAGAGATGAGAGATATCGGTATGCGCAGCCACGTATGGGGCAACGTCAAACTGGATACCAACGGGCTCATCGATCGCAAAATCGTGCGTTTCATGAGTGATGCTTCAATCTACGCTTACCTGTCTATGGCGGAAGCGATTCAGGATTCCGGCCTGACTGACGAGCAGTATCAGAACAACCCACGCGTGGGTCTGATTGCCGGCTCAGGCGGCGGTTCCCCGCGTTACCAGGTCTTCGGTGCCGATGCGATGCGTGGCCCGCGTGGCCTGAAAGCCGTTGGCCCTTATGTGGTGACCAAAGCCATGGGTTCAGGTGTATCAGCTTGTCTGGCTACCCCATTCAAAATCCACGGTGTGAACTACTCAATCAGCTCCGCTTGTGCCACTTCCGCACACTGCATCGGTAACGCGGTTGAGCAAATTCAGTTGGGCAAACAGGACATCGTGTTTGCTGGCGGCGGCGAAGAGCTGAGCTGGGAAATGGCCTGTGAGTTCGATGCGATGGGCGCACTGTCCACCAAATACAACGAAACGCCAGAAAAAGCCTCTCGTACTTACGATGCGAACCGTGATGGTTTCGTGATCGCTGGCGGCGGCGGCATGGTGGTGGTTGAAGAGCTGGAACATGCTCTGGCACGTGGCGCACACATTTACGCAGAAATCGTTGGCTACGGCGCGACCTCTGACGGTGCTGATATGGTGGCACCATCAGGCGAAGGCGCAGTGCGTTGCATGAAGATGGCGATGCAGGGCGTTGATACCCCAATCGATTACCTCAACACCCACGGTACTTCTACACCTGTCGGTGATGTGAAAGAGCTGGGTGCGATTCGCGAAGTGTTTGGTGACAACTCACCGTACATTTCTGCTACCAAAGCCATGACCGGTCACTCACTGGGTGCAGCGGGCGTGCAGGAAGCGATCTACACCTTGCTGATGCTGGAGCATAGCTTCATCGCACCAAGCATCAACATCGAAGAGATTGATGAAGCCGGTAAAGGCCTGAACATCGTGACGCAGCCGACTGAAAAAGCGCTGACCACCGTGATGTCCAACAGCTTCGGTTTCGGCGGCACCAACGCCACCTTGACCATGCGTAAGCTGCCAGCTTAATAGCGTGATCACCGTTTTCCAGGGGCCGGTTTATCCGGCCCCTGTTGTTTTTGACAATTCCCCCGCCGCTTGCCTACACTCTTCACATCTTGCCTGAAACAAAATAATCGTTTGCGCACAGTATGAACCAAACAACCCGTTTTCGCCTGAATATAGGGTGCGAACGTATGTTGGTTTTGCCTGTCGTGCACGCTCTGAACAAGGAGTTCATACCATCATGACCACGGCTGCTGATACGCAGACGCAATCTGTGCTGCCTTTGGGTTGCATATCCTTTGCGGTGTTTCTCACTTACTTAACCGCAGGGCTGGCGCTCCCGGTCATCCCACTGTACGTGCACCAGGAATTGGGCATGAGCAACCTGATGGTGGGTGTGGCGGTAGGGATTCAGTTCTTCGCCACGCTGCTGACGCGCAGCTTCGCCGGACGCCGAGCCGATCAGCACGGTGCCAAGCTCACCACACAACACGGTATGATCGCCATCGCGCTGGTGGGTGTGGCGTATCTGGCGGCGGCGATGCTGCCGGTTTCGCCGTGGGCAAAATTTGGTTTGCTGGCAGTGGGGCGTTTGTTACTCGGATTTGGTGAAAGCTTACTGCTCACCGGCAATCTGACCTGGGGCATGGGGTTGGTGGGAAGCAAACGATCCGGCCTGGTGATGTCGTGGAACGGTATGGCGATTTATGGATCGCTGGCGGCGGGCGCACCGCTGGGTTTGTTGATCAATCAACATGGCGGATTCGCAGCACTCGGTGCTGTCGCGCTGCTGTTGCCACTGCTCTCACTGGCAATCAATAGTTGGGTCACTAAAGTGCCGGTGATGGGTGGTGAACGTCCCTCATTGTTCAGCGTGGTGAAAACTATCTTCCAACCCGGCATGGCGCTGGCGTTACAGGGCACCGGCTTCGCCGTGATCGGCACTTTTACCTCGCTCTATTTTGCCGCAGAAAACTGGGGCAATGCCGGTTTTGCCCTGACCGCATTTGGCTGTGCTTTTGTATTGGTGCGTGTTTTCTTTGGCGGCCTGCCGGATCGTCACGGTGGCGTCCGCGTCGCAATGATTTCCCTGCTGGTGGAAACTGCCGGTTTGCTGGTGCTGGCATGTGCAAGCTCTGGCTGGATGGCGCTGGTAGGCGCCGCGCTCACCGGCTGCGGCTGTTCACTGATTTTCCCGGCGCTCGGCGTCGAGGTGATCAAACGTGTCTCGCCGCAAATTCGTGGCACGGCGCTGGGCGGTTTCTCTGCTTTCCAGGATATCGCTTACGGTGCCAGCGGCCCACTGACCGGCCTGCTCGCCACGGCGTTGGGTTATGGCTCGGTCTACCTTGCGGGTGCCTGCTGCGCAGCCCTGGGCATTCTCGTCACCTGGACGTTTGCGCGTAGCGCGACAACAGCGTAACCAGCTTATCGCAGGCGCTGACAATCTCACCCGGCGTCAGCGCGGCAAAGCCCAGCAGCCAGCCCGGTTGTGGCTCACTGTCGGCGTACAACGGTGACAAGCGCGGCAACAGCAGACCGATTTCCCTCGCCTGCTGCGTGAGCTGTGCTTCCTCACCCTGATGCAATGCTACCGTTAACTGCAGCCCGCCAGACGCCTGCAGCGGCGTCAACCACGGCTGCAGGCGGGTGTTGATCTGCTCCAGCAAACGATCGCGACGGCTGTGGTAAAGCTGGCGCATCAGCCGCAGGTGGCTGGCAAAATGGCCTTGTTGGAGGAACTCAGCGGTAATCGCTTGTGGCAACAGCGCGCTGTGCCCATCCAGAATGCTACGTGCGCGACCCATGGCATCTACCAGTGCTGGCGGGACGACCATCCACGCCAGCCGCAGGGAAGGGAAGAGCGTTTTGGAAAAAGTGCCAAGGCAGATAACCCGGCTGTTATCCTCCAATCCCTGTAAGGCGGGAAGCGGGCGATCGTCATAGTGAAACTCACTGTCGTAATCATCCTCAATTAACCAGCTTTGCTGCTGGTGCGCCCAGTCGAGCCACTGCAGGCGGCGGGCAAGGCTCATCGCGGTACCGGTGGGATAGTGATGTCCCGGCGTCAGATAAACCAGTCTCGCGTCTCCTTCAAGCGGCATCGCACCTTCGCTATCCAACGGCATCGCACGGCAGTGTGCACCCGCAGCGAGGAAAGCGTTACGCGCGCCGGGATAGCCTGGCTCTTCAAGCCACACTTCATCATTGGCATCCAATAACATCAGTGCCAGTAACTGCAGGGCCTGCTGTGAACTGGTTAGGATGACGACTTGCCCGGCAGCACAGCGCACCCCGCGTGATAACGCCAGATAATCTGCCACCGCCTCACGAAGCGGCATAAAGCCCAGCGGATCGCCATAACCCATCACCTGGCTGCCCAGCGAGCGCTGAACGCTGTTACTGATCCGGCGCCATTGGGTATGCGGGAAAGCGCGTAATTCAGGCGAACCGGCGGCAAACGCATGGGGGAACGGCGGATCCTGGCAGCCACCGGTTGCTAATATTTGCTCACCACGCCGTGAGAAACGAGGTGAGTTATGTGCGGGTGTGGTCGCCGCCCGTGCAGGCATTGCAATCGATACAAAAGTACCCCGACCCGCCCGCCTCTCCAGATAGCCTTCACTCTCCAGCTGCGCATAAGCGGCTTCCACCGTCACTCGCGACAATGACAAATCCTCGGCTAACTGACGGCTGGAGGGTAAGCGTTGTTGATGGTGCAAATGGCCTCGGGTTATGGCCTCACGTAGCGTATGGCATAAACGTTCACGTAAGCCGCCGGATGACGTGTGATTAAACAGGGCTAAAAAAGAGTGGCGCATGCTGGTCTTATCACTGTGTGAAAAGTGGTATCAGATTGCAGACCACTTTGCCGTAAACTCAGGGAAAATTACACAAGGAGAATGCGATGTCATCAGTCTTACTCTTCCCGCCCGCGGATCCTCAGGAAAGCGTGGCGTATCTGCAGCACAAACTGAGTTATTACACCGATGCCTGGGATTTGGCAGAGGATCTGGCGCAAGGCGTCAATGCGATAGTGGTGGTTGATGCGCGATCCACTGATGTCTATCAGGCGGGGCACATCACCGGGGCGATTTCGTTTCCGCATCGCACTATGAATGCCGACTCCACCGCACAGTTGGATCGCAGTAAGGTGTATATCACATACTGCGATGGCATCGGCTGCAACGGCTCAACGAAAGCGGCATGGAAACTGGCTTCGCTGGGTTTTCAGGTCAAAGAGTTGATAGGTGGACTGGATTTCTGGAAACGTGATGGGCATCCATTGACGTGGGGAACGTCGCCTGGCGAGTGGCCACAGGCCGCACCCGGCGCGCACTGTGGCTGTTAAGTTACAGAAATAGCCAGAGTAAAAAGAAGAACAGCGCCAGGCCAAGGATTACGGTCAGTGCCGGGCGCTGAGCCAGTGGACGCGGTAATATCTCGATCCACGGCGACCAGATCGGCTGCGGACGTAAATCACTGGCGGCGTGCGGCTGCTCCAGCGTTTTCTCGACGCGGCGGCTAAACAGCAAGTTGAGAAGATCTTGCGTTTGCGCGGGCGTCAGTACCGTTTGTGGCGTGGCCTGGAAGCGCTGCTGGCTGTAATCCTCCAGCAGGCGTTGCTCGTCATGCGTCAGCGGCTGCTTCAGCGAAGTTTCCAGCATTTGTAAGGTCGGTGCGCTGTGTTGACCCAATGTCTGACGTACCTGCAAATATTGTGTCAGCAGCGGGAAGTGGCGAGAGGGAATTGGATCGCCACTCTTCAGATTGACCAGTTTCAGCGCTTCAGACAGCAGCTTGACCGGTGATTCGCCGGTCGTGGCCGCGAGACGCGTAACCTGTTGATTCAGCGATTGCTGTTCAGCCGGCAGCAGCGTGCGATCGGACGCGCGCGTTTGCTGCGGCTGCGGGATCGCCATCTGCCCATTTTGCAGCATGGTCAGCACCTGATGTAACTGGTCTTGCGACAGCGCACTCAGCACCGTTTGGTTAAATTGCTGACGGATAAAGTCACTCACCGCCTGGCGATTATTGCCCTGCGGCAGCTTTTCCAGCAGCTGCTGCAACAGCTGACGCGTGGCAAGGCTGTTCTGTACCTGGGTTAAACGACCATTCAGATGTTGCTCAGCGGCAGGAAAATGACGCGATTGCAGCTCAGCATCATTCTTTACGCCCACTTCATGGCGTACGCCAGCCCACAATTCCGGAGCTTTCAAGGTGCTGAGTGACATGATGCGCACAATCAGACGTTCCAGCGTGGTGCGCTGGGCAGGGGAGAGTGGCTGTTCGCCCGCCGGTCCGCCAGGACGAGTGGGGCCAGTCGCGTTAGTGAGCGTTGTACGATCGCCCGCGGGCACACCGGGACCGCTGAGAGGTTGCATGGCGGAATCCTTGAAAAACGAGGTCAGATCCGGGTGCGCCGGAAAAAAGAGGCCATATGATAGCAAAAGCCCCCGGGAAATCCACGGGGGCAGTGAGGGGAAATCGCGTCAGTTCTGGATTTATTCAGCTTCAGCCAGTTTGAGACGCTTACGACGCCAGCGTTTCCACAGTGGCGGCACGATCAGGACAGCGATCGCCAACACCAGCAACACTTTGCAGATCAGGCTTTCCCATAGAATCGGCAGGTTGCCGTTACTGATGGAGAGCGCACGGCGCAGGTTTTGCTCCAGCATCTCTCCCAGTACGAAGCCCAAAATCAGCGGCGACATTGGGAAATCCATTTTACGCAGGATATAGCCAAAGATACCCAATCCCACCATCAGCAACAGGTCAAAGGTGGTACTGTGCACGGCGTAAACGCCCACCGCAGAGATCGCGGCGATGGCGGGTACCAGGAACCACAGCGGAATGGTTAGCATGCGGGCGAAGATGTTGATCATCGGGATGTTCATGATCAGCAGCATCACGTTACCAATCAGCAGTGCTGCAATCAGACCCCAGACGATATCCGGCTGCTCGGTAAACATCGCCGGACCGGGTGTGATGTTGTACAGCGTCAGCGCACCGACCATCACCGCCGTGGTGCCGGAGCCCGGAATACCCAGCGTCAGCATCGGAATAAAGGAGCCACAAGCCGAGGCGTTGTTGGCCGCTTCAGGCGCTGCCACGCCGCGAATATCCCCTTTACCAAACTGGTCACTGCCGCTGATTTTCTTCTCGCTCATATAAGCGATGGCACTGGCGATGGTGGCACCGGCGCCGGGCAGTACGCCAACAAAGAAGCCAATAAAGGAGGAACGTAAGGTAGCACCGGTTGCCTGCGCCGCTTCTTTCATGTTGAACATCATACGGCCACTGGCGCGAACCACTTTCTGCCCGCTGCTGGTGGATTCCAGCATCAGCAGTATTTCACTGACAGAAAACAGCCCGATCACCACGACCACAAATTGGATACCGTCGGAGAGGTGCACGCTGTCGAAGGTGAAACGATAGACGCCGGTATTGGCATCGACGCCAACGGTGGCCATACCCAAACCGATCAGCGCGGCTAAAAACGATTTCAACGGATTGTGGCTCATCATGCTGCCCAGACAGGCAATCGCAAACACCATCAGCGCGAAATACTCCGCCGGACCAAAGGCCAGTGACCAGTTGGCCAATATAGGGGCAAAGAGAATAATGCCGAGAATGGCGATCGTAGATCCAATAAACGAACTCACCGCCGAGATCGACAGTGCCACGCCGGCTTTGCCCTGTTGCGCCATCGGGTAGCCATCCAGCGCGGTCATTATTGCCCCGGCATCGCCTGGCACGTTAAGCAAAATAGAGGAGATACGACCACCGTACTCGCAACCGATGTAGACCGTAGCAAGCAGGATCAGCGCGGACTCGGCAGGTAAGTGCAGAGCAAACGCCAGCGGCATCAGGATCGCGACACCGTTAATCGGCCCGAGTCCGGGCAGTAGGCCAACAATGGTGCCAATAAAGCAGCCGATGAGTGCGATCATCAGGTTTTCCGGCGTCATCGCGACGGCAAACCCTTGCATCAGAAAAGACCAGGTATCCATGTGAGACTCCCGTTAATTGAACCAGCTGCCGACGGGCAAGGTGACATCGAGCAGGCGGTCAAAGGCATAAAACAGTGCGATGCCCATCACCACACCGGACACCGCAGCCGCCCACCAGCGCGCGCCAAACAATAGCCCAATGCCAAAGGTCAGCAGCGTGGTGCATGCAGCAAAACCCAGACGCTCAAACAGCCAGCCATAAACCATCAGCATGACGCACATCAGCACTAACTTTTTCAGTGTGGTGGCGGAAGGCCACTGCACCAGATCGGGTTTGCGCAGTAACATCATCACGGCGCAAATGGCCATTAATCCCAGCAGCAGCATCGGGAAAGGGCGTGGGCCGACCGGTTCATAGCTGTATTCACTCTGGATTTGCCAGGCAATAAACAGCCCGGCAATGCACAGCAGCAGCCAGATACCGGCGAAGATACGATCGCTCATCATCAACTCCGTTATTTGGCCAGGCCAAAGGATTTGGCTTTTTCGCGATAATCAGCCACCTGTTTTTTCACGTAGGCATCCAGCTCGCTGCCGAACATGTTGAATTCAAACAGTCCGCGCATATCTCGCTGTTGCTGGAATTCTTTGGTGGTCACCAATTTTTTGAACGCGTCTTCCCACCACTGATATTCCGCGTCAGTCACTTTCGGACCGAGGTAATAGCCGCGAATAATCGGCCATTCGACGTTATAGCCTTGCTCTTTGGCAGTTGGCACACTCGCCAGTTCACCCGGTAAGCGTTTATCAGACATCACTGCCAGCACGCGCAACTTGCCGGCTTGCAAATGTGGCACCATCTCGCTCATATCCCCGGAGACCACCTGAATATGGTTGCCAAGCAGAGCCGTTACCGGCTCGCCACCGCCCTCAAACGCGACATAGCGCATCTTGCGTGGGTCGATGCCCGCTTCGCGAGCCAGCAGGGCGGTTTTCATCCAGTCCTGACTCCCGATCGAAGCACCTGCGCCGACCACCACTTTGGTGGGATCGCTCTTCATGGCTTCCATCAGTTCACCGAGGTTCTTCCATGGGGCGTCATTGCGTACCGCGACGATGCCATAATCGGTGCCGACGGCAGCCAGCCACTTCACGTCACTTTCTGAATAGCGGCCAAACTTGCCCTGAGAGAGATTGAGCAACGAACCGCCGGAGAAGGCCACCAGCGTGCCTGCTTCGGCGGGGCGCTGAGCAATGATGGCGTTGTAAGCCACCGCTCCCACACCGCCGGGCATATAGGTCACGCGCATCGGTTTACTGATTTCGCCGGTTTCCTGCATGGAAACCTGAATCAATTTACAGGTCAGATCAAAGCCACCGCCGGGTTTGGCGGGGGCGATACATTCTGTCCGGTCTGGCGCTTCCGCCAGCGCAGAAGAGATCGACAAAGCCACGAGGGTTGAGGCGAGGGCGAGGGGTAAGATTTTTTTCATTATTCGCTCCATTCATGCTTCCAGAGTGTGACAACTGCCGAACATTCGGCGTTGCTGAATTGTTAATGGTGTAACCTTTCATTTACCTTTCAGTGCTCGGGAAAAGTATCAGGATGTGATATGCGTCTCTTACTGGTGGAAGATACGGTTGACCTGGCCAGCTGGCTGCAAAAAGCGCTGACACAGAAAGGCTTTGCCGTGGATTGGGTCGCGGATGGCCTGGCGGCAGACCATGTGTTGCAGAGCGAAGACTATGCTGTGGTGGTGCTGGATGTATCACTGCCACGGCTGGATGGTTTGGCAGTGCTAGCGCGTTTGCGAAAGCGTGGGCAAACCACGCCAGTATTGTTGCTCACGGCCAAAAGCGCACTGGAACAGCGCGTGCAGGGACTCAACGCGGGCGCGGACGACTATCTCACCAAACCCTTTGAACTGGATGAGCTGGAAGCGCGCCTGCGGGCGTTGTTGCGTCGCAGCCAGGGGCAGACTGCGCAATCGCACACCGTGGGCCAGCTGGAACGCGACGGCGAAGGCTATTTTCTGCTGAATCATAAACCGTTGATGCTCACCCCGCGTGAAGCCAGCGTGCTTTCGACTTTGATGCAACGCCCTGGACGTCCGGTGTCACGCCAGCATCTTTATGAACAGACCTTTACCTTAACCGATGAAGCCAGCCTGGAAAGCATTGAACTGTATGTGCATCGGGTGCGGAAAAAGCTGCAGGGCAGCGATGTTGCCATCGTGACGCTACGTGGGCTGGGATACAGTCTGGAGTGCCAGCCGTGCGCCTGAGCCATTCACTGCGTGGTGAACTGCTATTGTGGTTGGGCGCTCCGTTGATGTTGTTGTGGGGGTTGTCAGTTTATACCCATTACCAGAGTGCGCTGCAGGCGGCGAATCAAGCCTATGATCGCTCACTTCTCGCCTCGGCCCGCACGGTGGCGGAAAGGCTGGTGGTACGGCAAAACCATCTTGAAGTGGACGTGCCTTGGGTGGTGCTCGACAGTTTTGAGCGCAACATGAACGATCAGCTGTTCTATCAGGTGATCTCGCCGCAAGGCAAAACCCTTTCAGGTTACCCCGATCTGCCCCCTTTACCGCGCAACGCGCCGCTTTCTGAAGCCTATCCCGCATTAGTCCACTTTTACGATGGCAGCTACCGTAAGCAGCCGATTCGGATTGCGGCGTTATGGCAACCGGTAAACGAGCAGGGCGTAGAGGGGATGGCGCTGGTTCTGGTGGCGGAAACCCTGAATTCTCGTCATGGGTTTGCGGAAGGATTATTGCGCACCGCGTTGATCAGTCAAAGCTTTCTGGTGTTGATTACCCTGCTGTTAGCCAGCCTGTTATTACGCAAAGTGTTGCGGCCGCTGCGCCGATTATCGCGCATCATGCTACGACGTGCGCCAGGTGAGTTGACGCCTTTGCCGTCGCTATTGCCCTGGTCGGAATTGCAGCCGTTAATTATTGCCTTTAATCGACATCTGGAACGACTGCGCGGTTTGCTGGCACGACAGGAACGTTTTAGTGCCGACGTTTCACACCAATTACGTACACCGCTCACTATTTTAAAAACACAGGTTGGCGTTGCGCTCAACAGTGATGATCCTGCGCAGTGGCGGGAAAGTTTGCTTGGCATGCGCCATACGCTCAACGATACGGTGCAACTCACCGATCGGTTATTACAATTGGCACAAATTAAAGCCCGGCACGGTGAGGACAAGCCTTTTTCTCGAGTCAGTTTGAATGAAATTGTGGAACAGGCATGTTTCAGCAGCTATGCCGGCGCGCGCCACAAACACATCGATCTGGGATTTGAAGGCGACATTCCCTGTGTGGTGCAAGGCGATGGCTTATTACTGGCCGAACTCTGTGCCAACCTGCTGGACAATGCGATTAAATACACACCAGAAGGTGGGATCGTCACGGCGAGATTGCGGGAGAAGCAGCTGGAAATTGAGGACAGCGGACCGGGCATTAGCGCGGCACAACAGCATCAGGCATTGCAGCCGTTTGGTCGCCTGGATACTGCCAGCCAGCCCGGTGCGGGCATCGGGCTGGCGCTGGTCAAAGATATCTGTGCCTGGCACGGTGCGCAGTTGCTGCTGGATCGCAGCCCGCAGCTGGGCGGGCTGCGCATCATCATCAGCTTTCGCTGAGCTGAACGGTGCGTTCACGTGGCTTGCGCAGCGGTGTTTTCAACCGTTGCGCCAGAATCACCCCCACTAACGTCATGCCACCGCCAATCCAGTGATAGGCGTGCAGTTGCTCATGCAGGAACAGCACGGCAATGATGGCGGTAAATGCGGGCACAAAATTCATAAAAATGGTGGTGGTACTGGCACCGAGACGTTGCACACCAAGGATCCACAAGAACGGCGCGATAATGGATGCGAACAGCCCGGCAAACAGCACCAGCGGAATGTTATGCAAGTTCAGCGTGACGTCCGGTGCGCGCAAGAATCCAGGCAGTAACAGCAACACACCAAAGAAAATCTGCACGTACAGGCTCTGCCAGGTCGGCAGAGGGATTGCCCAGCGTTTGGTCAGCACACCGTAAAGCGCATACGAGGTGGAAGCCGCCAGCATCATCAACTCGCCGTTGCCCAGACGCTGATTCAGCAACTGAGCTGGATTCCCTTCACTCACCAACCATACCAAACCGGCAAAGGACAACAGGCCGCCGATCAAAATGCCGCGCGTCGGCGCAAGGCGTAAAACGAACAGGCTGAGCAGAATGGTCAGTAACGGAATCGTGGCACCCAATATACCCATCATCACCGCCGACACGCTGTGGGCGGCATAGTAGGCGAGACTCTGATAAAGCACCATGCCCAACAGGCCGAGGATCAATAATCGCCACAGATTGGCCTTCACGGCATGGCGATGGCGCCACACGCCGGGCAGGCTGAAGGGGGCCAGCACAATGAGCGCCAGTAGCCAGCGATAAAAGGAGATGGCGGCAGGATCGATGCTCCCGGCAGAGAGTTTGCTGACAATGGTGTTGATCGACCAGATCATCACCGCAATCAACGGAAACAGTAAATTCATCGTACGACTCCTGAGTTTAATCGCGAATAGTTTACATTTGACCGGTTTTATTTAGATAGTTAAAATCGGACAATATTCGTTAGTGACCGGACAGAATGAATTTACAGATCGAGTATCAGCCGCCGATTGATGCGCCGCTACTGCGCTATTTTATGCGCTACGAGCAGGCTAACGCGAAAACTGAATATCTCCCGCATCTGCACAGTTGGGGTCAGGTGATTTTCGTCACCAGCCACGTGCTGGAGATGGAAGTGGAGGGGGAACGGTTATTAACCCCCGCTGATATGCCGATTTGGATCCCGCCAGAACAGCGCCACAGCAGCTATAACCATTGCCATGCCCAGTTCCGCACCTTCAATCTCGCCGCCGATCTCTGTGCGGGGATGCCCGACAATGCCTGTTTACTGCACGTTGATGCGATTGTGCACGCCATCATGAATGATTTTGCACAGCGTGAGTTGGAGCAGCCTCAAACGGAAGCGGACTGGCGACTGTGTGAAGTCTTGATTGATCGTCTGCGTCAGGCACCGGTGCACACCAGCTATTTGCCCTTGTCGGACGACAAATTTCTCGCGCCTATTTTGCGCGCGCTGGAAGAAAATCCCGGCGATAACACCACGCTGGCACAATGGGCGAAGCGGGTGTTCACCACCGAGCGTACGCTGGCGCGACGTTGTCAGCAGCAGTTGAAGATGTCTTTCAGCGAATGGCGCCAGCGTTTACGGTTTTTGCGTGCCATTGCGCTGCTGGAGCAGGGGTGCAGCGTGCAGGGCATTGCACACGAACTGGGCTATAGCTCGTCGTCGGCGCTGATTGTGATGTTCCAGCAGCAGGCCGGCACTACACCGGACCGCTATCGCAGCCGGTTAGGTTAATCCCCAGCTTTATGTAAGAATACGCGCCTCAAAACGCCTCAGCAGACAGGACCGCCGCAGTGAAAATTCTCGTCGATGAAAACATGCCTTATGCTCGTGAACTCTTCAGTCGCACTGGTGAAGTATTGGCCGTGCCGGGACGTCCGTTACCCGAAGCAGAGTTACAGGATGCCAGCGGACTGATGGTGCGCTCGGTGACCAAAGTGAATGCGGCGCTGCTGTCCGGTACGCCAGTGAAATTTGTCGGTACCGCGACAGCAGGCACTGACCATGTCGATGATGCATCGCTGGCGGCCGCCGGCATTGCCTTCTCGGCGGCACCCGGCTGTAACGCAATTGCGGTGGTGGAGTATGTGTTCTCCTCCTTACTGCTGCTGGCCGAACGCGATGGTTTTGAACTGCGCGATCGTACCGTAGGTATTGTCGGCGTGGGCAATGTGGGGGGGCGTTTGCAAAAACGTCTTGAAGCCTGGGGGGTGAAAACCCTACTGTGCGATCCGCCGCGTGCGGATCGTGGCGATCAGGAAACGTTCCACACGCTGGATGAGCTGGTGGCGCAGGCCGATATTCTGACCTTCCACACACCGCTGTTTAAAGACGGCCCCTATAAAAGCTGGCATCTGGCCGATATGGCACTGCTGATGGCGCTCAAACCGAACACCATCCTGATCAATGCCTGCCGTGGTCCGGTCGTCGATAACACTGCGCTACTGGAAGTGCTGAGAATGCGCGACGATCTCAGCGTGGTGCTGGATGTGTGGGAACCGGAGCCGGATCTGAACCTCGATCTGTTGGATAAAGTGGATATCGCTACCGCGCATATCGCGGGCTATACGCTGGAAGGCAAGGCGCGTGGCACCACTCAGGTATTCGAAGCCTGGTGTGCGTTTATCGGTCAGCCGCAACAGGTCGCGCTGGAGACTCTGTTGCCTGCACCGGAATTTGGCACCATTACGCTGCACGGCAAGCTCGATCAGCCAACGCTGAAACGACTGGTGCACCTGGTGTATGATGTGCGCCGCGACGATGCGCCACTGCGAAAAGTGGCTGCCAAACCGGGCGAGTTTGATCGCCTGCGCAAGCAGTATGAAGAGCGTCGTGAATGGTCGTCACTGCAGGTGAAATGTGATGATGCCGATAGTGCCGCGATGCTGGAAAAGCTCGGTTTCCGCGCCAGTTTGTAAAGTTAAATCAATCCCCTGCGTTTTCGCGCGGGAAAAGTCTTAAATGTCAGGCGGTGTCATCACCGCCTTCTGTTTTTATGTCATTGTCTGGAGTAAACCAACATGTCTGACGGCTGGAATATTGCGCTATTGGGCGCAACAGGCGCAGTAGGGAACGCTGTACTGGAATTGCTGGCAGAACGCCAGTTCCCGGTTGGTGAATTATATCTGCTGGCGAGCGAAAACAGCGCCGGTGAAAGTGTGCGTTTTGATGGTCGCACCCTGCGCGTGCAGGATGCGGCTGAATTTGACTGGACGCAGGCGCAGCTGGCGTTTTTCGCTGCCGGACGTGAAGCTTCCGCGCGTTACGCGGATGAAGCCGCGAGCCAGGGTTGCCTGGTGATCGACAGCAGCGATCTGTTCGCGCTGGAGCCGGATGTCCCGCTGGTGGTGCCGGATGTAAACCCACAGGTGCTAGCCGATTATCGCAATCGCAATATCGTGACGGTGGCCGATGCGCTGGTAAGCCAGCTGTTAAGCGCTATCAAACCGCTGGTGGATACGGCGGGGTTAAGCCGTTTGCAGGTGACCAATCTGATGTCGGTTTCCAGCCACGGTAAAGCGGCAGTGGATGGCCTGGCGGGCGAAAGCGCACGTTTGCTGAATGGTGTACCGGCAGATGAGCACTATTTTGGTCGTCAGTTGGCGTTCAACCTGTTGCCGCAGTTAGCGGATAGCCATGGCAGCGTGGAGAGTGAACGTCGTCTGGTGGATCAGGTGCGCAAAGTGCTGCAGGACGAAGGCTTGCCAATTGCCGTCAGCAGCGTGCAGGCACCAGTGTTTTACGGCAACACGCAGATTGTGCATGTCGAAAATTTACGTCCGCTGTCAGCCGAAGAAGCGCGAGATGAACTGGCGCGTGCTGATGACATCAACCTCAGTGAAGACGGTGAATATCCGACGCCCGTCAGCGATGCATCAGGCAATGATGCGCTGAGCATTGGCAATGTGCGTAATGATTACGGTCTCCCTGAGCTGCTGCAATTCTGGTCCGTGGCTGACAACGTTCGTTTCGGCGGCGCACTGATGGCGGTAAAAACCGCTGAGAAATTGGTGCAGGAGTACTTCTATTAATGTTGTCTGAAGAAACGACATTTAAGCTGGCGTTAGGCATTGAGTACGACGGCAGCCGTTACTACGGCTGGCAGCGACAGAACGAAGTGCGCAGCGTGCAGGAAAAGCTGGAAAAAGCGCTGTCGAAAGTGGCGAATCACCCGGTGGTGGTGTTCTGCGCCGGACGCACGGATGCCGGTGTGCACGGTACCGGGCAAGTGGTGCATTTCGAAACCACCTCGCAGCGCGCCGACAGCGCCTGGACGCTGGGCGTCAATGCCAACCTGCCGGATGACATCGCGGTACGTTGGGTGAAAGCGGTGCCGGAGGAATTTCATGCCCGCTTTAGCGCCACCGCGCGTCGTTACCGCTATGTGATTTTCAATCAGCGGCTGCGACCGGCGATTCTTGGCAACGGCATCACCCATTTTTATCATCCGCTGGATGTCGAGAAAATGCAGCGTGCCGGTCAGTGTTTAATTGGCGAGAACGACTTTACCTCGTTCCGTGCGGTGCAGTGCCAGTCGCGCACGCCGTGGCGCAACGTGATGCACCTTAACGTCACACGTTACGGACCTTATGTGATTGTCGATATCAAAGCCAACGCGTTCGTGCACCACATGGTGCGCAATATTGTCGGCAGCCTGATGGAAATTGGCTGCGGCAACCAGCCGGAAAGCTGGATGGCTGAGTTGCTGGCGGCAAAAGATCGTACTCTGGCGGCAGCGACCGCTAAAGCCGAGGGGTTGTATTTGGTGGCGGTGGATTACCCATCTCACTTTGCGTTACCTCAGCCTGCGTTGGGACCGTTGTTCCTCGCAGATTAATTTAAATGAGTCAGGATGTTTGGGAGCCGGAACATTATGGAATTCATCCACTTTTTGATCGACTTTATTCTCCATATTGATGTGCATTTAGCCGAACTGGTGGCGCAGTACGGCGTCTGGATTTACGCCATTCTGTTCCTGATCCTGTTCTGCGAAACCGGTCTGGTGGTCACACCGTTCCTGCCTGGGGATTCGTTACTGTTTGTTGCTGGCGCGCTGGCGGCACTGCCGGGTAACGATCTCAACGTGCATTTAATGGTCACGCTGCTGGTGATTGCTGCCATCCTCGGCGATGCGGTGAACTACACTATTGGTCGGTTGTTCGGTGAGAAGCTGTTCAGCAATCCGAACTCGAAAATTTTTCGTCGCAGCTATCTGGATAAGACCCACGCCTTCTACGATCGCCACGGTGGCAAAACCATTATACTTGCGCGCTTTGTACCAATCGTGCGAACCTTTGCCCCCTTTGTGGCGGGGATGGGACACATGTCTTATCGCCACTTTGCGCTCTTCAACGTGACGGGCGCACTGCTGTGGGTGCTGTTGTTCTCCTATGCCGGTTACCTGTTTGGTGATTTGCCGGTGGTACAGGAGAACCTAAAACTGCTGATTGTTGGCATCATTGTGGTCTCAATTTTGCCAGGCGTGATTGAAGTATGGCGCCATCGCCGTCAGGCACATCAGCAGAAGCCACAGTAAGGCTGTCACCAGATTTTTATCCACAGCGTGAACGGGTTGTGGTTTAATGAGCGACATTTACGGCCTGCTGAAGGTGATTTCAGCAGTCACAAGAAGACTGGACCAGGTCAGCATTAAACAGAAAGGTCATCAATGAGCTGGATTGAACGCATACTGAATAAAAGTACCACCACGCCAACGCGCAAAGCCAGTATCCCGGAAGGGGTCTGGACCAAATGCGATAGCTGTGGTCAGGTGCTGTACCGCGCCGAACTGGAGCGTAACCTCGAGGTCTGCCCGAAGTGCGACCACCACATGCGCATGCACGCCCGTGAGCGTCTGCACACCATGCTGGATGAAGGTTCTCTGGTTGAATTAGGCAGCGAGCTGGAACCAAAGGATCTGCTCAAGTTCCGCGATTCTAAGAAGTACAAAGATCGTCTGGTTGCCGCACAGAAAGACACCGGTGAGAAAGATGCTCTGATCGCCATGAAAGGCACCCTGCACGGTATGCCCGTGGTGGCGGTGGCTTTTGAGTTCTCCTTTATGGGCGGCTCAATGGGCTCTGTGGTTGGCGCGCGCTTTGTGCGTGGCGTTGAGCAGGCACTGGAAGATAACTGCCCACTGATCTGCTTCTCTGCCAGTGGCGGTGCCCGTATGCAGGAAGCGTTACAGTCGCTGATGCAGATGGCAAAAACCAGCGCAGCGCTGGCGAAAATGCAGGAGCGCGGCTTGCCGTACATCTCCGTGCTGACCGACCCTACCATGGGCGGTGTGTCTGCCAGCTTCGCGATGCTGGGCGATCTGAACGTGGCGGAACCGAAAGCGCTGATCGGCTTTGCCGGTCCACGCGTTATCGAACAGACCGTGCGTGAAAAACTGCCACCGGGCTTCCAGCGCAGTGAATTCCTGATCGAAAAAGGCGCGATCGACATGATCATCCGTCGTCCGGAAATGCGCTTTAAGCTGGCCAGCCTGCTGGCGAAAATGATGAACCTGCCAGCGCCGCTGCAGGATGGTGATCAGCCTTCCACGGCTGTGCCAGAGAGCAACGAGGCCTGACAGGCAACGAAAAGCGGTGGTTAAACGCTTTTCACCAATGAACCGTAAACACCCAGTCATTCGAGTTGCAGCAAGGCGGCAAACGAATGAATCCCCGGCAGCTTCCCCAGTAAGGGATCGGGGGTGATTGAGTGCAGCCCACGCCGCTGCGGCTTGAATGACGATGTGTAAGATGAGTAAACGGGACACATGGACACTCTGCAGCTTCCTCAAGCCACGTCGCCTTTGGCCACGTGGCTTCATTATCTTGAACACCTGCATTCTCAGGCCATCGAATTGGGCCTGGATCGTATTCAACGCGTCGCCGCACGCCTTGATCTGCTAAAACCCGCTCCGTTTATCTTCACCGTTGCCGGTACCAATGGCAAAGGCACCACCTGCCGCACGCTGGAAACGCTGTTGATGGCCGCAGGCTATCGCGTGGGCGTGTATAGCTCGCCGCATCTGGTGCGCTACACCGAACGCGTGCGCGTGCAGGGCTCCGAGCTGGATGAAGCGCTGCACAGCGCCAGTTTCGCCAGTATTGAAGCTGGACGCGGTGACATTTCACTCACCTACTTTGAATTCGGCACCCTCTCTGCACTGAATCTGTTCCGTGAGGCCAATCTTGATGTGGTGATCCTCGAAGTGGGTCTTGGCGGACGTCTTGATGCCACCAACATCGTGGATGCGGATGTGGCGGTGATCACCAGCATCGCGCTCGATCACACCGATTGGCTGGGGCCGGATCGCGAAAGCATTGGTCGCGAAAAAGCCGGCGTGTTCCGTGGTGGCAAACCTGCAGTCGTCGGTGAAGCCGATATGCCGCACACCATCGCTGAGGTAGCGGCGGAGAAGGGCGCTCAGCTGCTGCAAATCAACCGTGACTGGCAGTGGCAGAAGCAGGAAAACAGCTGGACGTTGCAGGATGCACACGGTGAACTGCGCGACCTGCCGTTGCCGCAGGTGCCGTTGCCAAATGCGGCGACCGCCCTCACTGCGCTGCGCGCATCAGGACTCAATGTCAGCGAAGCGGTGATCCGCGAACACCTGCCTCTGGCGATTCTGCCCGGACGTTTCCAGACGGTGAGCGAATCACCACGCGTGATTCTCGATGTGGCACATAATCCGCATGCGGCGCATTATCTGGCTTCACGTCTGGCGGAGTTGCCGAAAAGCGGTAAAGTGCATGCAGTGGTCGGCATGTTGCATGACAAGGACATCGCGGGGACGCTGGCCGCGCTGGCACCGCAGGTGGATCGCTGGTTCTGTGCACCGCTTGACGGTCCGCGTGGCGCCACCGCCGATGAGCTGATCGCCCACCTTGAAGGTGGCAATACGTATGATAACGTCGATGCAGCATGGCAGGCCGCGCGTCAGCAAGCCGCGCCTGAGGATGTGATTCTGGTGTGTGGTTCTTTCCACACCGTTGCACAGGTTATGGAATCGATGTCAGCGGAGAATGGCAGTGGCAAGTAAGTTTCAAAATCGCTTAGTCGGTACCGTCATTTTGGTGGCGATTGGCGTCATCGTGCTGCCGGGGCTGCTCGACGGCAAGAAAAAGCATTACAAAGAAGAGTTCGCGGCGATTCCGCTGGTGCCAAAGCCGGACGATCAGCAGGATAGCGAAATGGTGCCGCCGGTGACGCAACCGCTCCCGGCGCAGCCGCCGGAAGGGGCGAGCACGGCGCAAACCCCGGATAACGGTAAAGCCAGCAGCTCGGCCAGCAATGGCAATGCGCAACCGGTGCAGAACAGCGAGCCTACGCTGGTGACACCGCCGCCGGTGCATCAGCAGACGAAGCCGGTTGAGCAGCCGAAGCCAAAAGTGGTCGAGCAGCCCAAACCTAAGCCGGTTGAACAGCCGAAGCCAAAACCGGTCGAACAACCGAAGCCCAAAGTGGTAGAACAACCGAAACCGGTTGAGCAGCCAAAAGCGGTCGAAACACCGAAACAGAGTGAACCGGAAGCGGCTCCTGCGGGGCAGGCGTTTGTGGTTCAGCTGGGTGCGCTAAAGAACGCGGCCAAGGTCAGTGAGATTGTGGCGCAACTGCGTCTGTCAGGATATCGTGCCTTTACCGTGCCATCCACGCCGGTGCAGGGACAAATCACGCGCATTTATGTGGGGCCGGATGCCTCAAAAGCGAAGCTGCAGAGTTCGCTGAGTGAGCTACGAAGCATCTCCGGGCTGGGTGGCGTGGTGAAACCGTACGGCACGCGTTAATGCTGTGATAAGCCGCGCCGATAGCAGTAAAAGGCGCGGTATAGCACAAGCGGTTAAGCGAAAATGTTGTGGTAAAGCTGTTTTATATCAGTGAGTTAAATTGCTGATTTTACTCAGGGCGAGGAAAGTTTTTTTCATCGCCCTTTTTATGGATACAGAACCGGAAAACCCTACGCAAACGTTTTCTTTTTCTGTTAGAATGCGCCCCGAACTGGATGCAGGGGTGCATAAGCACTGGGTTGGAAGCGTTCATGATCTGGATTGATTACGTCATTATTGCGGTAGTTGGTTTTTCGGCTCTGGTCAGCCTGATTCGTGGGTTTGTCCGGGAAGCCTTATCTCTCGTTACCTGGGGATGCGCGTTTTTTGTCGCCAGTCATTACTACACCTACCTTGCAGTCTGGTTTACAGGTTTTGACGACGAACTGGTTCGCAACGGCATCGCGATAGCGGTGTTATTCGTTGCCACTCTGATTGTGGGTGCCATCGTGAACTATGTGATCGGCTCGCTGGTGGAAAAAACCGGCTTGTCGGGAACCGACAGGGTGTTGGGGGTCTGTTTCGGGGCGTTGCGTGGCGTGCTGATTGTTTCCGCTATGCTCTTCTTCCTCGATACATTCACCGGCTTTTCCAAAAGCCCGGACTGGCAACAGTCGCAACTCATTCCCCAGTTCAGTTACATCATCAGGTGGTTTTTCGATTACCTGAAAAGCACGTCCAGTTTTATACCCCGGTAACGCCACCGGGAGTGCGGCCAATGAGGAAATGACAACATGTGCGGTATTGTTGGTATCACCGGTTTTATGCCAGTAAACCAGTCGATCTATGACGCGTTAACGGTGCTGCAGCACCGCGGGCAAGATGCCGCCGGCATTTGTACCATCGATGCGCTTAACTGCTTCCGTCTGCGTAAAGCGAATGGCCTGGTGAGCGATGTCTTCGAAGCACGCCACATGCAGCGTTTGCAGGGTAATATCGGGATTGGTCATGTTCGCTATCCAACCGCGGGCAGTTCCAGCGCTTCTGAAGCGCAGCCTTTCTACGTAAACTCCCCGTATGGCATCACGCTGGCGCACAACGGCAACCTGACCAACGCGCACGAACTGCGTAAGCATCTGTTCGAAGTGGGTCGCCGTCACGTTAACACCACCTCTGATTCTGAAATCCTGCTGAACATCTTTGCGCAGGAGCTCGACCGTTTCCAGCATGACCCGCTGGAAGCTGACAACATTTTTGCTGCGGTAGCGGCAGTGCACCAACAGGTGCGCGGCGCTTACGCAGTGGTTTCGATGATTATTGGCCATGGTTTAGTTGCGTTCCGCGATCCTAACGGGATTCGCCCATTAGTGCTGGGTAAACGCGTGATTGCTGATGGTCGCACCGAATATATGGTGGCGTCAGAAAGCGTGGCACTGGATACTTTAGGCTTCGAGTTCATCCGCGATGTGGCGCCTGGTGAAGCGGTGTACATCACCGAGCAGGGACAACTCTCCACGCGCCAGTGTGCTGAGAATCCCAAAACCAACCCTTGCCTGTTCGAATACGTCTACTTTGCGCGTCCAGACTCCTTCCTTGATAAGGTGTCGGTCTACAGCGCACGTGTGCGTATGGGCACCAAACTCGGTCAGAAAATTGCCCGCGAATGGGAAGACCTGGATATCGATGTGGTGATTCCTATCCCGGAAACCTCCACGGATGCCGCGCTGGAAATCGCCCGTATTCTCGACAAGCCATATCGTCAGGGCTTCGTGAAAAACCGCTATGTGGGCCGCACCTTTATCATGCCAGGCCAGCATATGCGTCGTAGCGCGATTCGCCGCAAACTGAACGCCAACCGTGCTGAGTTCCGTGATAAGAACGTGCTCCTGGTTGACGACTCCATCGTGCGTGGCACCACGTCTGAGCAGATCATTGAAATGGCGCGCGAAGCCGGTGCAAAACGTGTTTACCTGGCGTCTGCCGCGCCGGAAATTCGTTTCCCGAACGTCTACGGTATCGATATGCCGAGCGCTACCGAACTGATCGCGCATGGTCGTGAAGTGGAAGAAATTCGTCAGCTGATCAAAGCCGATGCGCTGATCTTCCAGGACCTCGATGATCTGATCGAAGCAGTACGTGAAGAGAACCCGGATATCGCACAGTTTGAGTGCTCGGTATTCAACGGCGTTTACGTCACCAAAGATGTCGACCAGCAGTACCTCGAGTATTTGCAGTCACTGCGTAATGACGATGCGAAAGCGATTCAGCGTCAGAACGAAGTGGAAGGCCTGGAGCTGCATAACGAAGGCTAACCGCCTCGTGGTGCTCATCTTTAACAGGGCGGGGGAGACTCCGCCCTGTTTGTTTTTGTATTTTTGCTCAGTGAGCGGCTATCATTGCCGCAATCTGAACGGGCAGGGCTGAATAATGAAACGACTGATCATTGGTATTTCCGGCGCCAGTGGCGTGATATACGGCGTGCGATTGTTGCAAGTGCTGCAACCTTTGGCCGATGTGGAAACCCATTTGGTGATCAGTCCGGCTGCGCGTCAGACGTTATCGCTGGAAACGGATTACAGCCTGCGTGATGTGCAAGCACTAGCTGATGTGGTGCATGACGTACGTGATATCGCTGCCAGCATCTCATCAGGTTCCTTCAAGACACTCGGCATGGTGATTTTACCCTGTTCAATGAAAACCCTCTCCGGCATCGTGCACAGCTACAGTGATAGTTTGCTGACGCGCGCCGCCGATGTGGTGCTGAAGGAGCAGCGTAAACTGGTCCTGTGCGTGCGCGAAACGCCGCTGCATCTTGGGCATTTACGCATGATGACCACGGCCGCGGAATTGGGCGCACTGATCATGCCGCCGGTGCCCGCTTTTTATCACCGCCCACAAAAAATTGAAGATCTGGTCGATCAAACCGTCAATCGCGTCATTGATCAATTCGATATTGAGCTGCCGCAAGACCTGTTTACCCGTTGGCATGGCGCATAATGGTGCAATTTTGCACTAACTGTGTGCAATTTCGCGTGCCCGATCACTCTTCGTGCATCTTGTGCACCAAAAGTTAACAATGTCGCTTTTTCTTCCTCACGCCGCTGTTATATTTCCCTCACAAACTAAGTGCTTGCGCCCCTGAAGGGCGCGGTATTTAGTGCGCCTGAGCACGCTTTCGCCGTTTTGCATAACTGGCATGAAACCTGCAAATCATTCAGCGCAAACACACATCACGACCATATAACAATAAGCACTTCACTTGAGGGTTACCTATGAAAAAGCGAGTTCTGGCTCTTTCCCTGATGCTGGCCATGTCCAGCGCTGCGAGCGTGTTCGCTGCGGTACCAAAAACGCTGCGCATCGGGACAGACCCGACCTACCCGCCGTTTGAATCCAAGAATGCACAAGGCCAGTTAGTCGGCTTTGACATCGATCTGGCGAACGAAATCTGTAAGCGTATCGAGACCAAATGTACTTATGTGGAAAGTGATTTTGATGCACTGATCCCGTCGCTGAAAGCGAAGAAGATCGACGCTATCATCTCTTCTCTCTCCATCACCGAGAAACGTCAGGAAGAGATCGCCTTCTCTGAAAAACTTTACGCCGCCAATGCGCGTTTAGTGGCGAAGAAAGGTTCCAGCCTGCAACCGACCATTGAATCGCTGAAAGGTAAAAACATTGGTTTGCTGCAGGGCACCACTCAGGAAACCTACGCGAACGAAAACTGGCGTCCTAAGGGTGTTACTGTAACGCCATACGCCAACCAGGATCTGGTGTATCAGGATCTGGATGCAGGTCGTATCGATGCGGCTTTCCAGGATGAAGTGCAGGCGAGCGAAGGCTTCCTGAAACAGCCAGTGGGCAAAAACTATGCGTTTGCCGGTCCAGCGGTTAAAGATGACAAAATCTTTGGTGTCGGTACCGGTATGGGCTTGCGCAAAGATGATGCTGACCTGAAAGCAGCCATCGACAAAGCGTTCGATGCCATGCGTAAAGATGGCACCTACGACAAGATTGCGAAGAAGTACTTTGATTTCAACGTGTACGGCGATTAATTGTCCTGTTTTCTGACCTTGATGATTGATTTGCAGCAGGGTTGGTCATAACTATTCACTCCGGGCGCTTACTTATGTAAACTCCCGGGGTTCATACGCTTGCCGCCATCTACCCTGTGATTCAAATCCTGGTCAGGACTGTCCGTTAGTTGGGCAGCGTTTGTTATTTTCCCTCACGACAGGATCGAACCCATGCTGTATGGCTATTCTGAAGTAATCCTAAAAGGCACCCTGGTGACCCTTGAGCTGGCACTCAGCTCCGTGGTGCTTGCCTTAGTGCTTGGCTTAATGGGCGCTGGCGCCAAACTCTCTCGCAGTCGCCTGCTGGTGATGATTGCTGAAGGCTACACCACCTTAATCCGCGGTGTACCTGATCTGGTTTTGATGTTGCTGATCTTCTACGGTCTGCAAATCGCCCTCAATACGGTCACTGATGCGCTGGGCATGGCGCAGTTTGATATCGATCCGATGGTGGCCGGTATCATCACACTTGGCTTCATCTATGGTGCCTATTTCACCGAAACCTTCCGGGGTGCTTTCCTCGCTGTGCCAAAAGGGCAGATTGAAGCGGCTACCGCTTTCGGTTTCACCGGTTCGCAAACTTTCCGTCGTATTTTGTTCCCGGCGATGATGCGTTTTGCGTTACCAGGTATTGGCAATAACTGGCAGGTGATTCTCAAAGCCACAGCGTTGGTGTCGCTGCTGGGGCTGGAAGACGTGGTGAAAGCCACGCAGCTGGCGGGTAAAAGTACCTGGCAGCCGTTCTACTTCGCAATCGTCGCGGGGGTGATTTATCTGGTGTTTACCACGCTGTCGAACGGCGTGCTGTGGTGGCTTGAACGCCGCTACACGGTGGGTGTGAAAAGGGCAGAGCTATGATCGATATTATTCAGGAGTATTGGAAACAGCTGCTCTGGACCGATGGTTACCGTTTTACCGGCGTCGCCATTACGTTGTGGTTGTTGATTCTTTCCGTGGTGATCGGTGGTTGTATGGCGGTGTTGCTAGCGATTGCGCGTGTGTCGCCAAATCGTTATATCTCAACGCCCGTCTGGCTGTTCACCTATGTCTTCCGTGGTACGCCGCTGTATGTCCAGCTGCTGGTATTCTATTCCGGCATGTATACGCTGGAAGTGGTGAAAGGATCGGAGCTGCTGAATGCCTTCTTCCGCAGCGGCCTGAACTGTACGCTGCTGGCCTTTACGCTGAACACCTGCGCTTACACCACCGAAATTTTTGCCGGGGCCATTCGCGCGGTTCCCCATGGCGAAATTGAAGCGGCACGCGCTTACGGTTTCTCCCCGTTTAAAATGTATCGCTGCATCATACTACCGTCGGCGCTGCGTACCGCGCTGCCAGCCTACAGTAATGAAGTGATCCTAATGCTGCACTCCACCGCGCTGGCATTTACCGCCACGGTGCCGGATCTGCTGAAAATTGCGCGTGATATCAACTCGGCGACCTACCAGCCGTTTACCGCGTTTGGCATCGCTGCGGTGCTGTATCTGATTATCTCTTACGTGCTGATTAGCCTGTTCCGCAAGGCGGAACGCCGCTTCCTGGCGCACGTGAAACCTTCTTCATCGCATTGAGTATCACTATGGCTGACAACAAATTAAGCGTTACCGAACTGCACAAGCGTTACGGTGAACATGAAGTTTTGAAAGGCGTATCACTGCAGGCGAACGCCGGCGATGTGATCAGCATTATTGGCTCGTCCGGTTCCGGGAAAAGTACCTTCTTACGCTGCATTAACTTCCTCGAAAAGCCGAGCGAAGGCACCATTTCGGTTAACAACGAGCAAATCAATCTGGTGCGCGATACCGATGGACAGCTGAAAGTGTCCAACAAAGAGCAGCTGCGTTCACTGCGCACTCGTCTGACCATGGTGTTCCAGCACTTTAATTTGTGGAGCCATATGACGGTGCTGGATAACGTCACCGAAGCGCCAATCCAGGTGCTGGGGCTGAGCAAAGCCGAAGCGCGTGAGCGTGCGATTAAATATCTGGATAAAGTCGGCATTGATGAGCGTGCGCGTGCTAAATATCCGGTGCATCTTTCGGGCGGTCAGCAGCAGCGTGTGTCCATTGCCCGCGCCCTGGCGATGGAGCCGGAAGTGCTGTTATTTGATGAACCGACTTCTGCGCTGGATCCCGAGTTAGTCGGCGAAGTGCTGCGCATCATGCAGAAACTGGCTGAAGAGGGTAAAACCATGGTGGTGGTGACGCATGAGATGGAGTTTGCTCGTCATGTTTCCAATCACGTGATTTTCCTGCATCAGGGCAAGATTGAAGAGCAGGGCTCGCCAGATGAGCTTTTCGGCAACCCGAAAAGCCCACGTTTGCAGCAGTTCCTTTCGGGATCGCTGAAGTAAATTTTGCACGATGGTTAAGGCGATGGAAGCGGGGGCAGAGGAGTAAAGCATCCCGCGCCAGGGATGGCGCGGGATGAGGCCCAGGGATGGTTTATGCCGTCTTTACGATCTGCCCCCGCTTCCTGAGCAGGCGCTGAAAACTTACTCTCGCAGTAACCTCAGCGCCGTATCTTCATCGGTTACCAGTCCCGATACCCAGCCGCCCTGCAAGGCAGCCCGAATCGCCGGGTACTTACGCTCGCTGCCGGAAAAACCAATAATCTTGCGCTGTGTCTGGCTCTCCAGCAATACGCTGGTCAGTAGCTCATCGGTTTCGCCCCACACGCGCTCACCTTGCTGATTGAAAAAGTGACCGAGCATTTCGCCCACCACGCCGCGTGCATTCAGTGCCTCAACCTGTGCATCGGTGATAAATCCTTCGGCATTTAACGGACAACCCGGCATCACTTCCCCAATCCCCACAAAAGCCACGTCCGCCTGCAATGCGCGATCGGTGACGCGCTGATACACCTGATGCTGCACCCACATCGCTTTATCCTGTGGTGTGTCGGCGTACAGCGGCGCAGGAATGAAGAAATATTTGCCCTGCATCTTTTCGGCCATTTTCAACGGCACATCGTAGCGTGTACCGGAATCATCGCGTGCAATCGCCCCAATCATCGAAACGCACTGATGCTGCGGACGATCCACCCACGGCAATGCATCGATCATTGAGCGTAGAGTCTTGCCCGAACCAATGCCAAACACCTGCGGCGTTTCCTCATTGATGAACTGTGACATCACCGCCGCGCCTTCCACCGCCAGCATTTGTTGAATAGCGTCATCATTCAGATTGGCCGACGGCACCACGCGGCACAGATCCAGACCAAACTTCTCCTGCACCTCGCGCGCCAGTTGCAAACAGTGCGTGACGGGATGATCGATTTTCACGCTCACCATGCCCATCTCGCGTGCGCTGGAGACCAGGCGCTGCGCCACCTGACGTGATAATCCCAATGCCTGCGCAATCTCTTGCTGCGTGACGCCTGCAACGTAGTACATCCACGCGGCACGTGCGGCCAGCTCCTGCTTTTTCTCTTCTCTGCTCATCACGCTGTTCCGTCAAAACTGATGCGACATCTTAGCGCGTGTTTTACGAAAAGCACTAACTGAGCAAAAGCCCTAAAAAAGAGCAAATGTATTATTTGTGATAAGGCTCGCAGAACGATCCTCACCACGCACACTATGCTACCTGTCATCGGGCAAATGCCCTGTCTTGTGGCAAATGTTTAATTGAGGCGATTATGACCAATCAATCAGTGTGGATGCACATCGGCGCGGGATCTTTCCATCGGGCACATCAGGCGTGGTATCTGCATAAACTGCGCGAGCAGGGTGAAGAAAGCTGGAGCATCGCGCTCGGCAATATTCGCAATGACGCGGTGCCGTTGCTCAATCAGCTCGCGGCGCAGAATGGCGAATATGTGCTGGAAACCGTGACGCCAGAAGGTGAGCGCGATTACGAAACCATCACCTCGCTGCGCAAAATCTTGCCGTGGGACAGTGAAATTAGCGCGCTGGTTGAGCAGGGGGCCAATCCGCAAACCCGTGTAATTGGCTTTACCGTGACTGAAGCGGGCTACTACCTGACACCTGAATTTAAATTGGATCTCAATCAGGCAGACGTGAAGGCCGATCTGGGTGGCGACTTCCGCACTATTTATGGCGCACTTAGCCGCATCCTGACAGCGCGTGTTGCACAAGGTGGCACGCCGGTCACACTGCTGAACTGTGACAACCTGCGCCATAACGGCGAGCGTTTCCGTGAGGGGTTCCTCGCCTTCCTTGCCGCCAAAGGCGATACCGCGCTGGCAGATTGGGTGCGCACGCAGACCACTTCACCGAATACCATGGTCGATCGCATCACACCGCGCCCTACGCCGGATGTGGCGGAGCGCGTGCAAGCCGCAACCGGCAAACAGGATGGGGCAGCGGTGATGGCAGAGTCCTTTATTCAGTGGGTGATTGAAGATGACTTTATTGCCGGGCGTCCGGCGCTGGAAAAGGTCGGCGTTGAGCTGGTGGAATCGGTGCTGCCGTGGGAAGAGGCGAAAATCCGCATCCTCAATGCGACACATGCCGCGATTGCCTGGGCGGGCACGCTGATTGGCTTGAACTATATCGATGACAGCACACGTCATCCGGCGATTTATCAACTGGCGCACGACTACGTCACTCAGGATGTCATTCCCTCCCTGTCGCCCAGCCCGCTGGATTTAGCCGATTACCGCGACGTGGTGCTGGCTCGCTTTAGCAACCCATACATCAAAGACACCAACCAGCGCGTGGGTGCCGATGGTCTGTCAAAAATTCCCGGCATGGTGACGCCAACCCTGCAGGAGTGCTACCAGCGTGGTGCGCAGCCCAATGCAACGGCAGTGATTCCGGCGCTGTTCTTCCTGTTTATGCAGCGCTGGGCCAATGACGATCTGCCGTATTCCTATCAGGATGGTGCGCTACAGGCCGATGCGCTGCGTAACCAGTTCGCCAGTGCCGATCCGCTGAAGGCCTTCCTGAGTGATAACGCGCTGTTTGCGGAACTGGCCAACGATAAGGCGTTTCACGCGCTGGTGACCCGTCGTGTTGAGAGTTTGCAGCAGTGGCTGAAACAGCCAGAACTGGCGGCGGTGTAATCATGTATCTCGGCATCGATATCGGCACCTCAGAACTTAAAGCGCTGATCGTTAATACACACGGCGAGATTGTGGCGTCTCAGCACGCCACGCTGGCTGTGCAGCGCCCACATCCCCACTGGGCAGAACAGGATCCCGAACGCTGGTGGCAAGCCTGCACTGAAGTGCTGGCGGCATTACGTCATCAATCCCCTGATGCGTGGGCCGCGATCCGTGCCATCGGCTTATCCGGTCAGATGCATGGCGCTGTGCTGCTGGATGCGGACGGCAAGGTGTTGCGTCCATGCATCTTGTGGAACGACACGCGCAGTGCGCCGCAGTGTGATGTGCTGCGTAAATGCTATCCGCAGATGATGGCGATCAGCGGCAACATGATCATGCCCGGCTTCACCGCGCCGAAACTGCGCTGGGTGGCAGAGCATGAGCCGGCAATCTTCAGCCGCATCGATAAGGTTTTGCTGCCAAAAGATTACCTGCGCTGGCGTCTTACCGGGCGCTTTGTCAGTGAACCTTCCGATGCTGCCGGCACGTTGTGGCTGGATGTGGCGCAGCGTGATTGGTCTGATGAACTGCTGGGAATAACGGGCCTGACGCGCGCGCAGATGCCTGAGCTGGTAGAAGGCAGCGCGGTGAGTGGCCACTTGCAAGCGGCACTCGCGAGCGAGTGGGGCTTATCCACTTCGGTGACGGTGGCCGGTGGTGGAGGTGACAATGCCGCTTCAGCGGTCGGTGTGGGTGCGGTCAATCCCGGTGATGCCTTTATCTCATTGGGCACGTCCGGCGTGATCTTCGTGGTGAACGATCGCTTACAGGCCGATCCGCAATCTGGGGTGCATGCCTTCTGCCATGCGTTACCGGGCCGCTGGCATCAGATGAGTGTGATGCTCAGCGCCGCCAGTTGTCTGCGCTGGCTGTGCAATCTGCTGTCGGTAAGCGAAAGCCAGTTGATGGAGGAGATGGCACAGCTCAGCGATGAACAACTGCGCCGCGCACCGGTGTTCCTGCCTTATCTGTCAGGCGAGCGTACACCGCATAACGATCCTGACGCCTCCGGTTCTTTCTTCAATCTACGCCACGAAACGCCGCGTGCCTTGCTGGGCTATGCGGTGATCGAAGGTGTGGCATTTGGGCTGGCGGATGGGTTAGCCGTGCTCGGTGACGCTCAGCATCACATTCAGCAATGCAGCCTGACCGGCGGTGGTGCGCGTAGCACGCTGTGGGCACAGCTGATTGCCGATGTGCTGCAACTGCCTATCGTCACCCACCCGGCCAGCGCATCCGGTGCGCTGGGCGCCGCGCGTTTAGCGTGGCTGGCGGATGGCGGTCTTGAGCATGAGGTGTGTCTGAAACCGGCGATACAGGCGCGCTACCAACCGGACGTGACACGCGGTGCGGTGCTGCAACAGCGGCTGCGTCTGTTCCGCGAACTCTACATCCAACAACAACAGGTGCGCAGCTTGCTGCCTGCATAACGGCTTACCAAACAGAAGGTGATGGTGATGCAATCGAACGAATACTGGTTTGGCTTACCGAAAAAGATGTTCTGGGGCTTCCTCGCTATCGCGATTTTCATGGCGGGTGATGGCTTTGAAATGGCGTTTCTGTCGCGCCATATCACCGACATGGGCTTTACACCTGCGCAATCTGCGGTGGTGTTTACTTTCTATGGTTTAGCGGCGGCGCTGGCGGCCTGGGCGTCGGGCGTGGTGGCTGAGCTGATCACCCCGCAGCGCGCGATGATGATTGGCTTTTTGCTGTGGATCGTGATGCATGCGCTGTTTATGTCGCTGGGGCTTGGTCTGCGCAACTATCCGCTGATGGTGCTGTTCTACGGCATCCGCGGGCTGGCTTATCCGCTGTTTATCTACTCGTTCATGATGATGCTGGTGCAGGTCTTGCCACGTGAGAAACTGGCAGCAGCTACCGGCTGGTTCTGGGCAATGTATTCCGTCGGCATCGGCGTGGTCGGCAGCTATTTGCCAAGCCTGACCATCCCGATGCTGGGGGAAACCGGGACGCTGTGGCTGGCGATTATCTGGGTGGCCTGTGGTGGAATTCTGGCGTACTTCAGTCTGCGCAACGTGCCGGTGGATCGCTCACGTGTGAATTTGCCGATGCGTGACAAAATGACCGAGATGTCGCGGGCCGTGACCATCCTGTTCACAAATCAGCACGTGTTTTATGCCTGCCTGATTCGCATTATCAACACGCTGTCGCTGTTTGGTTTTGCCATCATCATGCCACTGCTGTTTGTCGATCGTCTCGGCTTCACTATCTCTGAATGGCTGCAGATCTGGGCGGTGTTCTTCTTTGTCACCATTTTCACCAACATCTTCTGGGGCATCACCGGTGAGAAGCTAGGCTGGATCAGTCAGGTGCGCTGGTTTGGTTGCCTGGGAATGGCGATTTCCAGTCTGATGTTTTATTACCTGCCGCTGTATGTCGGTCACAACTTCTGGGTGGCGCTGATTCCGGCAGTGATGCTGGGGATCTTTGTGGCGGCATTTGTACCGATGACGGCGGTATTTCCAACGCTGGAACCGCATCATAAAGGTGCCGCCGTCTCGATCTACAACCTGTCGGCGGGCCTGAACACAGGAGAGCACACGGCTGAAAACCCGTAACATTAAGAAAAATTGTCATCCGGCTTCTTCTTCATAAAAAAAAAAATATGTAAAAGTCAAAACTTATCCGC
>NZ_CAJCKS010000047.1:0-35060 GCF_903970985.1 Pantoea sp. ME81
ACACAACAGCGTGCGCGAGATAACCCTGGAGGGGCGTTCATACCGTCACTTCTCCAGCAATGATTATCTCGGGCTGAGCCAGCATCCAGCGGTGATTGCGGCCTGGCAACAGGGCGCAGCAGAGGCGGGTGCGGGAGCAGGCGCATCGGGTCATGTGACGGGCTATAGCCGTCATCATGCGCAGTTAGAAGAGCAACTGGCTGACTGGCTGGGTTACAAGCGTGCGCTGCTGTTTATCTCTGGCTTTGCCGCCAACCAGGCGGTGATCCACCTGCTGGCTGAAAAGCAGGATCGCATTCTTGCTGATAAGCTGGCGCATGCTTCATTACTGGATGCTGCCAGCCACAGTCCCGCCACATTACGCCGTTTTGCGCACAACCAGCCGGAGAGTCTGGCAAAACTGCTGGCTAGCCCGTCGGAAGGCGGTACGCTGGTGGTGACCGAAGGCGTATTCAGCATGGATGGTGACAGCGCACCGCTCGCCGCTCTTGCTGAAGAGACGCGCCGCGCCAACGGCTGGCTGCTGGTGGATGATGCGCACGGTATTGGCGTGCACGGTGAGCAGGGGCGCGGCAGTTGCTGGCAGCAGGGCGTGAAGCCGGAATTGCTGATTGTCACTTTTGGCAAGGGCTTCGGCGTCAGCGGTGCAGCACTGCTGTGTGACGATGCCACGGCGGATTACGTCGAGCAGTTTTCACGCCATCTGATCTACTCCACCGCGATGCCACCGGCACAGTGTTGTGCGCTGCTGGCGGCGCTGCACCAGATCCAGCAGGGCGATGAACTGCGTGAGCGGCTGAATAGTCATATTGCGCGATTCCGGGCGGGTGCCGCTGATTTGCCCTGGCAACTGATGCCATCAGCCAGTGCTATTCAGCCGTTGATCGTCGGGGAAAACAGCGCGGCGCTGGCGTTGTCACAACGACTGGCACAAGCGGGATGCTGGGTTAGCGCCATTCGTCCTCCGACGGTGCCACCGGGCACGGCTCGGCTGCGCATTACGCTCACTGCTGCCCATCATAACGACGATATTGATCGTCTGCTGGAGGCGCTGTATGACGCTGCAGGTTAACAAGCAGGCGGTCGCCAAAGCGTTTGGCCGTGCCGCACAGCATTATGAGCAGCATGCCGAGCTGCAACGACAAAGCGGCGATGCGCTACTGGCGCTGGCACCCGCGGGGTTCGGGCCGCATCTGCTGGATGCGGGCTGTGGCACCGGTTGGTACAGCCGCTACTGGCGCGATCGTGGACGCGAACTGACGGCGCTGGATCTCTCCAGCGCGATGCTGGACGCCGCGCGAGAGCAGTGCTCGGCGCAGCACTATCTGCAAGGCGATATCGATCATCTGCCGCTGCCGGATGCGTGCGTCGATGGCGTGTGGAGCAATCTGGCGGTGCAGTGGAGCAGCGATCTGCGCCTGGCGTTGCAGCAGTTTTTACGCGTCACACGGCCGGGTGGCAGCGCGCTGTTCTCAACCTTGCTCGATGGCTCCCTGCATGAAGTGCATGAAGCCTGGGCTCGGTTAGATGGCCGTCAGCACGCCAATCGTTTTCTCAGCGCAGCGCAGTTCTCTGCCGCTCTCACAGGCTTACCGGCGCAGTGCCAGCCGCAGACTATCACGTTGCATTTCCCCAGCGCGCTGAGTGCCATGCGTTCTTTGAAAGGCATTGGTGCTACGCATCTGCACGACGGCCGTGGCGCACAGCCGCTCACACGCTCGCAGCTCACGCAACTGGAGCAGCACTGGCCGCAGGATACGCAGGGTTATCGTCTTAGTTATCACTTGATGTACGGAGTTTTGAGCAAATGACACGCTGGTTTATTACCGGAACGGATACCGAAGTGGGCAAAACGGTCGCCAGTGGCGCACTGTTGCAGGCGGCAATCACCGCTGGATGCTGGCTCAGCCCGAGATAATCATTGCTGGAGAAGTGACGGTATGAACGCCCCTCCAGGGTTATCTCGCGCACGCTGTTGTGTTCAACCCGGCGTCGCAGACGCCAGCCATCGGCATCACGTCGCGCCGCCAGCGCCTGTTCGATGCGAGATGACCAGCCCATCACACCGCCGCGTTGTAGAACTGCTCGGTATCAGCATGCACCAGCTGCTCACTGAGCTGATACTGCTGTTCGTTATCACCGGCGGTAGTGGCGGTATGTTCTGGATTCAGGCCCAGCTTGCGGAACAGAATCAGATCTTTGTCCTCTTCCGGGTTTGGCGTGGTCAGCAGTTTGCACCCGTAGAAAATCGAGTTAGCACCGGCCATAAAGCACATCGCCTGCGTCTGTTCGCTCATCTGCTCACGACCCGCGGACAGGCGGACGTGTGACGATGGCATCATGATGCGCGCCACGGCGATGGTGCGGATAAAGTCGAACGGCTCAACGTCATCGTTATCGGCCAGTGGCGTGCCTTTGACTTTCACCAGCATGTTGATCGGCACGCTTTCTGGCGGTGTCGGCAGGTTCGCCAGCTGCACCAGCAAGCCAGCACGATCTTTCACGGTTTCACCCAGGCCGACGATGCCGCCAGAGCAGACTTGGATGCCTGCGCCGCGCACTTTATCCAGCGTATCCAGGCGTTCCTGATAGCTGCGGGTGGTGATGATGCTGCCGTAGAATTCCGGCGAGGTATCGAGGTTGTGGTTGTAGAAATCCAGCCCGGCGCTGGCCAAACGCTCCGCCTGGGTGTTATCCAGCGTGCCCAGCGTCATGCAGGTTTCCATGCCCATGGCTTTAACGCCCTGCACCATCTGCTCCAGATACGGCATGTCGCGTTCGTGCGGGTTTTTCCACGCAGCGCCCATGCAGAAGCGGCTCGATCCTGCCGCTTTGGCTTTACGCGCCGATTCCAGCACCGCTTCCACTTCCATCAGCCGCTCGGACTCCAGCCCGGTTTTGTAGCGCGCACTCTGCGGGCAGTATTTACAATCTTCCGGGCAGGCACCGGTTTTGATCGACAGCAGCGTACTGACCTGCACCTGACGCGGGTCAAAATGCTGACGGTGAACTTGCTGCGCTTCGAACATCAGCTCAAGGAAAGGTTTATCGAACAGAGCCTGGGCTTGTGTCAGTGTCCAGCGGTTTGCCATTGCTTACTCCAAAAAAAGGGGTTCATCCCGACGATTAACGTGGTTATACTTGTAAACTAAATCTTTTCAAAATGGTTTACAAGATCGATGTTCACCCAAGACGACCTCAACTTTGACCGCCAGCATATCTGGCATCCTTACACGTCAATGCGCGATCCCCTGCCCTGTTATCCGGTGGTCGCGGCGCACGGTTGCCAGCTCCAGCTGGCCGATGGACGTGAACTGGTTGATGGGATGTCGTCGTGGTGGGCAGCGATTCATGGCTATAACCATCCTCGTCTCAACAAGGCGCTGACGCAGCAAATGGCGCAGATGTCACACGTGATGTTTGGTGGCATTACCCATCCGTCGGCAGTGGCATTAAGCCGTCAACTGGTCGAGATGACCCCTGAAGCGCTGGAGTGCGTGTTCCTTGCCGATTCGGGGTCGATTGCCGTCGAAGTGTCGATGAAAATGGCGTTGCAGTACTGGCTGGGGCGCGGTGAAACGCGACAAAAATTCCTGACGCTGAAACGCGGCTATCACGGCGATACCTTCGCCGCCATGTCGGTGTGCGATCCGGAAAATTCGATGCACAGCCTGTGGCGTGGCTATCTGCCCGAGCATCTGTTTGCCGCTGCGCCGCAGTGCGGTTTTGATGACGAGTGGAACGATGCGGACTTCGCTGATTTCGCCCGGTTAGCCGAGACGAACCATCGCGACATTGCCGCGGTGATCCTTGAACCGATTGTGCAAGGCGCAGGCGGTATGCGTTTCTATCACCCGCGCTACCTGCAACAGGTGCGTGAGCTGTGCGACCGCTACGGTATCCTGCTGATTGCCGATGAAATCGCCACCGGCTTTGGCCGCAGCGGCAAGCTGTTTGCCTGTGAGCACGCTGGGATTACGCCAGATATTCTTTGCCTCGGTAAAGCGCTGACCGGCGGCACCATGACGCTCTCCGCCACGTTGACCACGCGCGAAGTGGCCGACACCATCAGCCGCAGTGCGGCGGGCTGCTTTATGCATGGCCCGACCTTTATGGGCAATCCGCTGGCCTGTGCGGTGGCCGTTGAAAGCCTGACGATGATCAACGAGGGACTTTGGCCTGCGCAGGTGGCAGCAATTGAACTGCAACTGCGTCGTGAGTTGTTGCCGTTGCGTGAGCATCATGCGGTGGTGGATGCACGCGTGCTGGGCGCGATTGGTGTGATTGAAACGCGTTCACCTGTCAATATGGCGGCGCTGCAGCAGTTCTTTGTCGAACGTGGCGTGTGGATCCGTCCGTTCGGCAAGCTGATCTATCTGATGCCACCTTATCTGATTTCTGCCGCAGAGCTGGCGCAGTTAACACAGGCAGTGCGCGCGGCGTTGGACGTTGAGGCACATTTCCTGGCCTAAGCGAACTGGAAGTGGCGCGCATTTTCCACCATGATGGAGAGCACACTGCACAACGGAAAAAGGAGAAGTCATGCGCGTAGTTAGCCAGGATTTTAAAGACGGCGATAAAATGCCCGAACGTCACGTTTTCAATGGGATGGGACGTCAGGGTGACAATTTGTCACCCCATCTGGCGTGGGATGAAGTGCCTGCTGGGACAAAGAGTTTTGTGGTGACCTGCTTCGATCCTGATGCCCCCACCGGTTCAGGCTGGTGGCACTGGGTCGTGGCAAATATTCCGGCTGACGTCACCGAGTTGCCGCAAGGCTCTGGTTCTGGCGTGGTCGAACTGCCTCAAGGTGCAATTCAAACCCGTACCGATTTCGGACAAACCGGCTACGGTGGTGCAGCACCACCGCAGGGTGATCCGCATCGCTATATCTTTACGGTGCACGCGATGGACACCGATAAGATTGATGTCGACGCCGGCGCTAGCGGCGCCATGGTCGGCTTTAATGTGCATTTCCATGCACTGGCAAGCGCGTCGATCACAGTTCTGTATTCTTAAAATGAGAACGGCGCCGAATGGCGCCGTTTTATCATCAATCCAGGGTGTGAATCACCACCCACATCGGACCTTGTCCTACCGCGTAGCGCGCCAGCGGTTGCAACAGACCGCGATCGGCAATCTTGTAAACTTCGATATGGTGCGACTTCTGACCTGCCGCCACCAGATACTGACCGCTGTTATCGATATTGAAGCCGCGCGGCTGAGTTTCGGTTGGCTGATAACCTTCAATCGCCAGCACGGAGCCATCTTCGCTGATGCTAAATGCAGTAAGGGTGCTGCTGGTGCGATCACAGGCATAGAGGAAACGACCGTCTGGCGTGATATGGATATCGGCCGCCCAGCGCGTATCGCTGAAATCTTTCGGCATCATATCCAGACTCTGCACACGCTCAACCTGACCGTGCACGTTGCTCAATGCCCAGACATCCACGGTGCTATCAAGTTCATTCACCACATAGCCGTACGCGCCATTTGGATGGAATGCCATATGGCGTGGACCCGCGCCTTCAACGGTAGTGACCTGCGCTTGCTCGCGCGGTGCCAGAGTGCCATCCGCATTGAGCTGGAACAGGCAGATACGATCCTGCTTCAGTGCTGGCACAAACAGCGTTTGGTTGCTGAGATCGATATTGGCTGAATGGCAGCCATCCATGCCGCCAATCACCTGGCTTGGGGCTTGCGGCAAACCATCGCTGTCGATCGGGCTGATGCTGACGCATGCATCATTGTAAGAACCGCAGAACAGGAATTTACCCTGGCGATCGGTCGAAATATGCGTTGGGCTGCCCGGCAGTGGCGCTTCACCCGCCAGACTCAGGGAACCATCGGCCGCAATGCGGTACGTTAACACGCGAAAATTCGGACGAACGCCGACATAGAGGAAATCTTTCTTCGGGCTCACCACCATCGGCTGCACCTGACCGGCCACGTCCGTGACCTGCAATAACGTCAGTGCGCCATCTTCCTGCAACTGCCACGCATGGATCTGCTGGCTCTCGGGACTGGCGGTATACACGACTTGTTTCATGCGTTTTTCCTTATTCGCTGCCTGATGAAAGGGATAACTGTAGCGCGTTTCATTTTGCCGCGCTGGATTCATTTGTGCCCTGTTTTTTGTCTCAGGGCCGCTGCCGGGTGTAGACTCAATGCTTTGCTAACTCCCGGACGGAAAGTGTAATGAGCTACCGCGTAATCGCCCTTGACCTTGACGGCACCCTGCTGACCCCTACTAAAACCATTTTGCCTGAATCGATCGAAGCTTTAGCCCGCGCACAACAGGCGGGGGTCAAAGTGCTGATTGTGACCGGTCGCCACCACTGCGCCATTCATCCTTTTTATCAGGCGCTGCAGTTGGATACACCCGCAATCTGCTGTAACGGCACCTACTTGTACGATTATCAGGCGAAAAAGGTATTGGCTTCCGATCCGCTGGAAAAAAGCCAGGCGAGCCGCGTGATTGAGATGCTCGATCAGGAGAACATTCACGGCCTGCTGTATGTCGATGATGCCATGCTGTATCAGGAGCCGACGGGCCATGTGACCCGCACCCTGAACTGGGCACAATCCCTGCCGGAAGCGCAGCGTCCTCTGTTCCTGCAGGTGCCAAGCCTGGCGCAGGCGGCGCTGGATGCGCAATCCATCTGGAAGTTCGCTCTTTCCCACCCTGACACCCGTGCATTGCAGCAGTTTGCTGAACGCACTGAAGCCGAACTCGGCCTGGCGTGTGAATGGTCGTGGCACGATCAGGTGGATATCGCTCAGGCGGGCAACAGCAAAGGCAAGCGTCTGGCACAGTGGGTAGAGAGCCAGGGCTTCAGCATGCAGGATGTGCTGGCGTTCGGCGATAACTACAACGATCTCAGTATGCTGGAGCAGGTCGGTTTAGGCGTGGCGATGGGCAATGCTGATGAGGCGATTAAAGCGCGCAGCAAAAAGGTGATTGGCACCAATCTGGAGCCAGGTATTGCCGAAGTGATTTATCAGGAAGTCCTGTAAGCACAGGATGTTCGCGGTGCGCACCACGGCGCACCTTGCGAATGCTTAAGGTGCGGCCGCTGCTGCACCTGATTGTTAATAATGAGGGTCACACCGGGTGCTTTCATTCGCACATCGCACACATTTTGTCTGATCGCCCTTGATGACCCTAAGGTCAAGCCGTGATCGCCACGCTCTTAATTTGCGCATACAGCCATTGATCGGGCCGGATCCCCAACTCGTCGCGCGCCCACGGCGAAATTCGCGCCCACAGTTCGCTAATGCCAATGCGCAACTTCACTTCCACCTGATCGTCAATCTCCAATAACTCGACCACCTGAGCTGGCAAAATATTGCGCACCGAGGTGTTTTGTGGCGGCTGTAAGGCCAGTGACACATCACCGGACGCGATACGAATGCGTAGTGCGGTTTTCAGCGGCTGGTTGACGCGGCTTACCCAGATATGTTGATCGCCCAATGACAGTGCCGTCATCGGGTAATCGGGATGCTGTTCCAGAACCTGCACTCTGAGCACGCTACTGCGATCGGCAATCGGCAGCCACGGACGCATCGCAGCACTGCTCCATACCTTCTCCAGCGAACCAAAGGCTTTCACTTTGCCGCTGTCGAGCACCAGCACGTTGTCGGCCAGTTGCAGAATTTCATCCAGGCTATGTGAGACGTAGAGAATCGGAATATCGATCTGTTTCGCCAGCTTTTGCAGATACGGCATCAGTTCGCGTTTGCGTGGCAGATCCAGTGACGCCAGCGGCTCATCCATCAATAAGATGTCGGGCGCGGTAAGCAGTGCACGGCCAATCGCCACGCGCTGTTTCTCGCCGCCTGACAACGAGGCCGGAAAACGGCTCAGCAGAGGCTCAAGGCCCAGTAATGCCACCAGCGCGTAAAACTGCGGCTTCATGGCCGCAGCCATGCCATATTGCAAATTGCCGCGCACCCGATAGTGCGGAAACAGCCGAGCGTCCTGGAACACATAGCCAACGCGGCGTTTTTCCGGCGGCAGATTGACCTGCGTCGCCGAATCGAATAGCAGACGATCGTTTAGCTGAATCTGGCCGCTTTGCGGCTGCGTCAAACCGCCAATCGCGTTAATTAGCGAGGTTTTTCCCGCGCCGGACACACCGAAGATCACCGTAATGCCGCTGCCGGGGATCTGCACGTTGACGTCCAGCTGGTGATCGCCCAGCAGCTGGGAAATATTGAGATTAAGCATCAGGCTGCCCCTAACCGCTTGCGGCCCCAGCGTGCCAGCAGCTCGGAAGCCACTAGCGATAACAGCGCCAGCGCAATCGCCACCACACACAAGCGGGCGGCGGTGCCTTCTGCACCGGGGGTTTCAATCAGGGTGAACATCGCCGAAGGAATGGTGCGCGTTTCGCCGGGAATATTGGAAACGAAGGTGATGGTGGCGCCAAACTCACCCAGTGAACGGGCGAAAGCGAGAACGGTACCGACAATGATGCCCGGTAGCGTAAGCGGCAAGGTGATAGTGAAGAACACGCGCCAGCGACCGGCACCGAGCGTGCGTGCTGCCTGTTCCAGTTTGGTATCCACCGCTTCCAGCGCCAGACGAATCGCCCGCACCATCAAAGGAAACGCCATCACTGCTGAAGCCAACACCGCGCCCTGCCAGCTAAAGGCAAAGGTGAAACCGAACCAGTCGTAAAGCCACTCGCCGATAAATCCGCGTCGGCCCAATGCAATCAGCAACAGATAACCCACCACCACGGGCGGTAAGACCAGCGGTAAATGGATCACGCTATCGAGCAGGGTTTTGCCTGGAAACCGGCAACGCGCCAGAATCCAGGCCATCATGATGCCAAACGGCAAGCTAAACAGCACCGCTACGCTGGAGACTTTTAAGCTGAGAAAAACGGCCTGCCATTCGGGATCACTGAGTATCATTTCTTCGGCGCAAATCCATACTGTTTAAACACAGCAGCGGCGTCCGGCCCCTGCAAATATTTGTAGAAGGCTTCAACCGTTGCGTTCTGATGATCTTTTACCACCGCCATCGGATATTCCACTGGCTTGTGGCTATCGTCCGGGAAGCGTCCTACCACCTGCACTTTGTCACTGGCAACCGCATCAGAACCGTACACGATGCCATACGGTGATTCATTGCGTTCAACCAGCGCCAATGCGGCACGGACGTTGTTAGCCGGTGCAAGCTGCGGCGACACCGTATCCCACGCGCCCAGCTTTTGCAGGGCTTCTTTGGCATAAATCCCTGCCGGGACATGATCCGGATCGCCCACCGCCAGACGCTCGCCTTTCAGCAAACTTTTCCAGTCAGTTTTTGCATTGATAGTCACCGCTTTTGCGCTGTCGCTTTTCGGTGCCACCAACACTAAATCATTGCCCAGCAAGGTGTAGCGGGTGTTCTCCACCACACTCTTTTTATCCACTGCGTAGTCCATCCACTGCTGGTCAGCAGAGATAAACAGATCGGCCGGTGCCCCCTGTTCGATCTGGCGCGCCAGCGTCGAGGATGAGGCGAAGGACGATACCACTTCAACGCCGCTTTTTTTCTGATATTGCGTGGCAATATCCTGCATCGCATTGGTTAACGATGCCGCAGCAAACACGGTGATCTTCTCTGCCGCCACGGCGTGACCGGCCATGGAAACAGTCAGTACGGTAACAGCAGCCCAGCTGTAATTGATTTTCAGCATTTTTTACTCCTTGTTACGTTATATATTCGATAATACAACGCAGGGACAAATGCTGTCATGAACTTAATATCGGCAGAATTGAGGGGAAGTTAAAGAAAAAACGCCCGCTGAATGCGGGCGCTTATAAAATCAGTGTTGCGAGCTGTTGGCAGGACGATCGTCGCGGCGGCCAAATTTGGAGATGACGTTGAACACTTCACCCAGGCCGTAAATCAGACCGAGCATAATGGCCATCACAATTGGCACCATGATGACAGCCACAGCCAGGCTTTTAAGCAGTTCCAGCATGGAAACCTCACGCAGAAAATAAAAAAGTGATTGTAACGGTTAGGGAAAAAAACGCACTGCCCTTTTCGTGCTTTTACTTTTGGCCTTACACTTGTCGTACTCACTTAAGGAGCTGACATGCAGGCAGAACTTTCTCTTCACATTCGTCTTCAGCAGAAGCTGTTTGCCGACCCTCGTCGCATCGAACTGCTGAAACGCGTGCAGGAAACCGGCTCCATCAGCCAGGGCGCTAAGTTAGCGGGTATCAGCTACAAAAGTGCCTGGGACGCCATCAACGACATGAATCAGATGGCTGATCAAACCTTAGTCGACCGCGCCACCGGAGGCAAAGGCGGCGGCGGCGCGCAGCTGACGCGCTATGGCGAGCGTCTGATTCAGCTGTTTCACCTGATGGAGCAGATCCAGCAGAAAGCCTTTGATGCGCTGCAAAACGACAGCCTGCCGCTCGACAGTTTACTGGCGGCGATTGCGCGTTTCTCCCTGCAAACCAGTGCGCGCAATCAGCTATTTGGCACGGTGATGGCGCGCGATCACCATCAGGTGCAGCAGCACATTGAGGTTCAACTGGCCGATGGCGTCACGCGTTTGCAGGTGGCAATCACCGAACGCAGTGCCGAACGTTTGCAACTCGACAGCGGCAAAGAGGTGCTGGTGCTGATCAAAGCGCCGTGGATTCAGGTGAGCCGGGATGCGGTAAACAGCGATAATCAATTGCAGGTAACGATCAGCGCCATTGAGCCGGGTGAACAGGTCAGCGAAGTGTTGATGACACTGCCAAGCGGTGAAACCCTGTGCGCGACGGTGAATAACGCGCAGGTTCAACAGCAGAATCTGCAGCCTGGCGACAGCGTGACCGCCAGTTTTAATGCCGAACACGCCATCATCGCCACACTGCTCTGAAATCCAGGCCATGATTTGACTTCGTCTGCGTCGCTCGCTACAACTGAGTAACACGATGCATAAAACGGAATGAATCATGGCTTCATTGCAAATTTCGCAAGGCATATTTCACCTTAGCGATACCCGAGCACTGTCCCTCAACGATCTGACTCTCAACAGCGGCGAAAGCTGGGCCTTTGTCGGCGCCAACGGCAGCGGTAAATCCTCCCTGGCGCGCGCACTTTCTGGTGAACTCTCGCCGGGTAAAGGCGCGGTTACCCAGGACTTTCAGCGTCGCACGCGCCTCTCGCTGGAGCAGCTGCAAAAGCTGGTGGCGCAGGAGTGGGAACGCAACAACACCGATCTGCTGAGTGAAGGCGAAGACGATACCGGGCGCACCGCCGCACAGATCATTCAGGATGAAGTGAAAGATGAGTCGCGCTGCCAGGCGCTGGCACAGCAGTTTGGTATCACTTATCTGCTCGATCGCCGCTTCAAATACCTCTCCACCGGCGAAACGCGTAAAACTTTGCTGTGTCAGGCGCTGATGGCGCAGCCCGATTTATTGATTCTTGATGAGCCTTTCGATGGGTTAGATGTTGCCTCACGCGCCAGCCTGGCGGAGACGCTGAGCGATCTGCACCAGCATGGCTTTACCGTGGTGCTGGTGCTCAACCGCTTTGACGATATTCCTGACTTTGTGCAACAGGTCGGTGTGCTGGCCGAGTGCACCCTGACCCACGTGGGCGAACGCCAGGCGATACTGGCAGAAGCACTGGTGGCGCAACTGGCACACAGTGAGAAACTCGACGGCATGGCGTTGCCAGAAGCGGATGCACCGGATCAGTTACCACAACTGGCGGAAGATGCGCCGCGTGTTGTTCTGCGTAATGGTGTGGTGTCGTATAACGATAAAGCGGTGATCGATGGGCTGAGCTGGCAGGTAAATCCCGCCGAGCACTGGCAAATTGTGGGGCCCAACGGCGCGGGTAAATCCACTCTGTTGAGTCTGGTGACCGGCGATCATCCGCAAGGCTACAGCAACGACTTAACCCTGTTTGGTATCCGTCGCGGCAGCGGTGAAACCATTTGGGACATCAAACAGCACATTGGTTACGTCAGCAGCAGCTTGCATCTCGATTATCGTGTCAGCTGCAACGTGCGCACCGTGGTGCTCTCGGGCTTTTTCGATTCGATTGGTTTGTATCAGCCCGCTTCGGATCGGCAGAAAGCGCTGGCGCGCCAGTGGCTGGCCTTACTGGGCATGGACAATCATCTGGCCGATGCGCCGTTCCACGGTTTGTCATGGGGCCAGCAGCGCCTGGTGCTGATTGCGCGTGCGCTGGTCAAACATCCTACCCTGCTCATTCTGGATGAGCCGCTGCAGGGGCTCGATCCAATTAACCGCCAGCTGGTGCGCCGCTTTGTTGATGTGCTGATTGGTGAAGGACGAACGCAGTTGCTGTTTGTCTCACACCACGCTGAAGATGCGCCGCAGTGTATTACTCATCGCCTGAGCTTTGTGAAGCAGGATGAAGGATACGGATTCCAGCAGGATGATTTGCGCTAACCTCGTCGTCATCAACCCCGCCCCTGCATCGTAGGGGCATATTTATGCTTCAATCCGGTCTTCTGCTAAACCCTTTTACATTGTCGCGTGCGCATTGATATGCACCTCATTGAATAGCCGATGTAACCGCTACCATTTACCCGCCTGGTATTTCAGCAAACTCACCGCATAACCCCACAAAATGAGAATCGTCACCTTGTGTAAACGATACCATTTATCCAGACTGGATCACGCTTTGGGGCCCGCCTTTGTGCTACCTTGATCGCAGTGATTTTGATCCGTTTGCCGTTTACCAGGACTCGTTATGGAAAAATTTAATCCGGTTGATCATCCGCATCGCCGTTATAACCCATTGATCGATCAGTGGGTGTTGGTCTCACCGCACCGTGCCAAGCGTCCGTGGCAGGGTGCGCAGGAAACGCCTGCGCTGGAACAACTGCCTGCGCATGATCCTGATTGCTTCCTGTGTGCCGGCAACACCCGCATCACCGGGGATAAAAACCCCGATTATAAAACCACCTATGTTTTCACCAACGACTTTGCCGCGCTGATGACCGATACACCCGATGCGCCGCAAAGCGACGATCTGCTGATGCGCTGTGAGAGCGCACGCGGCACCAGCCGGGTTATTTGCTTCTCACCTGACCACAGTAAAACGCTGCCGGAACTGCCGCTCAGTGGACTGGAAGATATTGTGCGCACCTGGCAAGAGCAGACCGCCGATCTCGGTCAGCACTATCCATGGGTGCAGGTGTTTGAGAACAAAGGCGCAGCGATGGGCTGCTCAAATCCCCATCCGCACGGCCAGATCTGGGCTAACAGTTTTCTGCCCAATGAAGCGCAAAAAGAAGATGATAATCAGCGCCGCTACTTTGACGAAAAAGGTTCGCCGATGCTGGTGGATTACGCCGCACGCGAGCTGAAAGACGGTAGTCGTACCGTGGTGGAGACCGAACACTGGCTGGCCGTGGTGCCGTGGTGGGCGGCGTGGCCATTTGAAACCCTGCTGCTGCCAAAAGCCCATATCAAACGCATGACCGATCTCACCCCGGCGCAGCGTAGCGATCTGGCGCTGGCGCTTAAGCAGCTCACCAGCCGCTACGACAACCTTTTCCAGTGCTCCTTCCCCTACTCGATGGGCTGGCACGGCGCGCCGTTTAACGGCGAAGCCAACGATCACTGGCAGCTGCATGCCCACTTCTATCCACCGCTGCTGCGTTCAGCCACGGTGCGCAAATTTATGGTTGGCTATGAAATGCTGGCCGAAACCCAACGTGATTTAACGGCGGAACAGGCAGCAGAACGTCTGCGTTCTGTCAGCGATATCCATTTCCGCGAGGCGCAATAAATGTCATTAAAATCCATTACTCAACAGGTTTTCGCTGACACCTTTGGCTATCAACCGACGCACAGCATTCAGGCGCCGGGCCGCGTGAATCTGATTGGTGAGCACACCGATTACAATGACGGCTTCGTGCTGCCGTGCGCCATTGATTACCAGACGGTGATTGCCTGCGCCAAACGTGACGACCGCCAGGTGCGCGTGGTCGCGGTTGATTATGACAATCAGCAGGACAGCTTCTCACTGGATGCGCCGATTGAAGCGTTAAAAGAGCCGATGTGGGCCAACTACGTACGCGGCGTGGTGAAACACCTGCAGCAGCGTGATGCGAGTTTCGGCGGCGCGGATCTGGTGATCAGCGGCAACGTGCCACAGGGGGCGGGCCTGAGTTCATCGGCGTCACTGGAAGTGGCGGTCGGCACCGTGTTCCAGCAGCTCTATCAGCTGAAGCTGGACGGTGCTGCGATTGCGGTTAACGGTCAGGAAGCGGAAAACCAGTTCGTTGGTTGCAACTGCGGCATTATGGACCAGCTGATTTCTGCGCTGGGTCAGCCCGATCACGCCATGCTGCTGGACTGCCGCACACTCGGCACACGCGCCGTCTCGATGCCGGAAGATGTCGCGGTGGTGATCATCAACTCCAACTTCCGCCGCAGCCTGGTGGGCAGCGAGTACAACACCCGCCGTGAGCAGTGCGAAACCGGTGCACGCTTCTTCAACAAACCGGCGCTGCGCGATGTCACGCTGGAAGAGTTTGAGGCATCGGAATCGCAGCTGGATGCGCTGGTGGCAAAACGTGTACGCCACGTTATCACCGAGAATGCGCGTACGCTTGAAGCCGCAGATGCCCTGAGCAACGGCGACCTGAAGCGCATGGGTGAACTGATGGCTGAATCACACGCCTCAATGCGTGATGATTTCGAAATCACCGTACCGCCTATCGACCAGCTGGTTGAGATCGTTAAGGCTGAAATCGGTCCGCGTGGCGGCGTGCGCATGACCGGCGGCGGTTTTGGCGGCTGCATCGTGGCACTGATGCCAACCGATCTGGTGGATCAGGTGAAAGCCGCGGTTGCCGAAAAATACGAAGCGCAGACCGGCATCAAAGAAACCTTCTACGTGTGCAAAGCGTCAGCAGGAGCGGGCCAATGGTAAGCGACGTCAACTCTCATGCGCCAGACGGGCAACCGTGGCGCATCACCGTGCTGCGCAATCAGCATGGCATGGTGGTGACTTTTATGGATTGGGGCGCGACCTGGCTCTCCGCGCGCGTACCGATGCAGGATGGCAGCGTGCGCGAAGCGCTGCTCGGCTGCGCCACACCATCGGACTATCTGCATCAGGATGCTTATCTCGGTGCCACGGTTGGCCGTTACGCTAACCGCATCGCTTCGGCTGAGCTTAAGCCGCTAAATCTGCTGCTGGCCGCTAATCAGGGTGCGCATCAACTGCACGGCGGACCGGAAGGCTTCGATAAGCGCCGCTGGCAAATTGTCAGCCAGAGCGAGACCGAAGTGCACTATCGTATCGATTCACCCGATGGCGATCAGGGTTTCCCTGGCAACCTGATTGCCGAAGTGATTTACCATCTTGACGATGATAACTGCTTGTCGATCAGCTATGACGCGCAGACCGACAAGCCCTGCCCGGTGAACCTCACCAACCATGCTTACTTCAATCTTGACGCGCATCATGGCGATGCACGCCAGCATCGCTTACAACTGCACGCGGATCGTTATTTACCGGTCGATAGCGAAGGCATCCCTAACGCGCCACTGAAAGCCGTGGCCGGCACCAGCTTCGATTTCAATCATCCGAAGTGTGTGATGGATGACTTCCTCGCCGATGACGATCAAAAAGCGGTGAAAGGCTATGACCACGCGTTTCTGCTCAGCACCGCTGGCGACAGCACTCAGCCCGCCGCCGAACTGTGGTCGGCCGATGGCAAGCTGGCGCTGACCGTGTTTACCGCCGCACCGGCGCTGCAGTTCTACTCCGGCAACTATCTGGATGGAACACGCGCCCGTGAACAGGGCAGCTATACTGCTTTCCAGGGCATCGCGTTGGAGAGTGAATTTTTACCGGATTCGCCCAACCATACCGAGTGGCCGCAGCCTGATTGCTGGCTGCAACCCGGCGATCGCTGGCAGTCTGTGACGCGTTATCGCTTCACACCGCAGTAAGCCAGCGGATGAAAAACGCGCACTGCGTTAGCGACAGGCTTACGCCGTGCGTTGTTTTCCGCTATGGTATGGCGCTATCAGTGTGCCGCTTTTCAGGTGGCCGCAGCCGGTTTCTATAATCATCGAAACATCAAGCATTAAGGAGTTAAGCTATGGCCGTAACTAAGCTGGTTCTGGTGCGACACGGCGAAAGCCAGTGGAACCAGGAAAACCGCTTCACCGGATGGTATGACGTGGATCTGTCAGACAAAGGTCGCACCGAAGCCAAAGCAGCCGGTCAGCTGCTGAAGAAAGAAGGTTTCGTGTTTGATTTCGCTTATACCTCCGTGCTGAAACGCGCCATCCACACCCTGTGGAACGTGCTGGATGAGCTGGATCAGGCGTGGCTGCCGGTTGAGAAAACCTGGCGTCTGAACGAGCGTCACTACGGTGCGCTGCAGGGTCTGGATAAAGCTGAAACCGCCGCCAAATACGGCGACGATCAGGTAAAACAGTGGCGTCGTGGCTTTGCCATCACTCCACCAGAACTGGATCGTGCGGATGAGCGTTTCCCGGGCCACGACCCACGTTACGCATCACTGACCGACGCACAGCTGCCAACCACCGAGAGCCTGGCACTGACCATCGAACGTGTTATTCCTTACTGGAATGAAAGCATTCTGCCGCGCATTAAAAGCGGTGAGAAAGTGATCATTGCAGCACACGGTAACTCACTGCGTGCGTTGGTAAAATACCTCGATAACCTGAGCGAAGATGAAATCCTCGAACTGAACATCCCAACTGGCGTGCCGTTGGTGTATGAGTTCGATGAGAACTTCAAACCGCTGAAGCGTTACTACCTGGGTGATGCCGACGAGATTGCTGCGAAAGCTGCAGCCGTGGCTAACCAGGGTAAAGCCAAGTAATTCCCGGCTTATAAACAAAAAGGCCAGACACGAGTCTGGCCTTTTTTATTGCGCGCTAAGCGATTAGCCACGGCGTTGTTTGATCGCCTGCGCCAGTTGACGCAAGGCTTTCTCGGTGTCTTCCCAGCCGATGCAGGCATCGGTGACGCTCTGGCCGTAAACCAGCTCTTTACCGCTGTCGAGGCTCTGGTTCCCTTCCACCAGATGGCTCTCGATCATCACGCCAGTAATCGCCTGCTCACCGCCCGCGATCTGCTGCGCCACATCATCAGCGACCACCATCTGACGCTGGAACTGCTTGCTGCTGTTGGCATGGCTAAAGTCGATCATCACCTGCGGACGCAAGCCCGCTTTCTCCAGACCGGTTTTCACTGCTGCCACGTGTTCTGCGCTGTAGTTCGGCTCTTTGCCGCCGCGCAGAATGATATGGCAATCTTCGTTACCGCTGGTTTCGACAATCGCCGAATGACCGAATTTGGTGACGGAGAGGAAGCAATGCGGCGCGCTGGCGGCACCAATCGCGTCGATGGCCACTTTGATGGTGCCATCGGTGCCGTTTTTGAAGCCGACCGGGCAAGATAAACCGGAAGAGAGTTCACGATGCACCTGGGATTCGGTGGTACGCGCACCAATCGCGCCCCAGCTCATCAAATCCGCCATGTACTGCGGGGTGATCATATCCAGGAATTCACCTGCCGCTGGCAGACCGATGTCGTTGATGTCCACCAGCAGCTTACGCGCCAGACGCAGGCCATCGTTGATCTGGAAGCTGCCATCCATAAACGGATCGTTTATCAGCCCTTTCCAGCCCACCGTGGTACGCGGTTTTTCGAAATAGACACGCATGACCACTTCCAGCTCGCCTTTCAACTCGTCACGCAGCGTCAGCAGACGGCTCGCATACTCTTTAGCGGCTTCGGTATCGTGGATTGAGCAAGGACCGATCACCACCAGCAGACGATCGTCCTGACCGTGCAGAATGCGGTGAATCGCCTGACGTGCCTGAGCAACGGTTTCAGCGGCTTTATCGGTAGCGGGGAATTTTTCGAGCAAAGCAACAGGCGGTAATAATTCTTTGATTTCTCTGATGCGTAAATCGTCGTTCTGATAATCCATACATAATTCCATTCAAATTTCTGGCCCCGCGTTCGCCGGGCGCAACCCGTTAAATGTATCCCTTCAGGCTGCGAGTGTAAATTCCACGCTCGCGTAAATGCTTCTGTGAAATTTGCATTTATACGCCCATGAACTAAGCTTTTTAAACGTAAGCACTGAGGAATGAGGTTCTTACGCTATTTAATTTTTAAGCGAAGCGTTAACGATGGAATTATATTCCGTCACGGTACGTTATTTTCGTCACTCAACACCCGTGGTGTTTGACGGCAACTCTCCATCGATTAAAGGAGCATAATGATGAATAAGTTTGCAATTATCTTTCTGACGGCAGCGATGACCCTGGGTAGCGGCGCGGCAATGGCTGCGGACAGTAACAACGGTGACGCGAATGCCTCAGCAGAAGCTGGCGCGGCGGCAGGCGGCGCGAAACAGAATCTGCCACCCAATAATGTGGACAATAGCAAAATTAATAACGGCAGCATGAACACCAACAGCGCAGCGACATCTGGCACCAGCACTGGCAATATGTCAGCTGAGCAAATGCACAAAAATTCTATGTGCAAAGACGGTAAATGTCCGGATATGAATAAAAAGGTCGATACCAAAAAAGGTGGCGGCCATGTGAAACACAAAACGGACGGCACGACCCAATAACGAGTTATCCGATCACATAACACATAAAGGGAGAGCGCTGGCTCTCCCTTTCTATTTCCGTGCAGGCTTTTCCGCTATGCTGAAGCCATGAAATTCAGAGGAACTGTTTCATGGCTTCACTGCTGCTTATTGATGATCACCCTTTAGTCGAAGTCGCGCTGGAAGCGGCCTGTATTCACTCCCCTATCCCGGTAAAACTGCACGCCGCCGCGACTGAAGCTGAAGCGCGCCAGCTTTTACAGCAGCATCAATTTGATCTTATTGTGCTCGATATCGGCCTGCCGGACAGCGATGGCCTCGAACTGTTGCGCCGTCTGCGTGCCCGCGATCCAAATTGCCCGGTGTTGATCTATTCCGCTCAGAAGAATCGCCACACTTTGCTGAGTGCCGTGTCGCTCGGTGCGGCGGGCTATGTGGTAAAGAGCCAAAGCATGGCGCAATTGCTGAGTGCGATTCTGGCGGTGCTTGGCGGTCAGCAAGCGTTTCCACCGCTGCCCGAGCGCATCGAGCTGCCGCTCACCGAGAAAGAGCAGCAAATCGTCGCACTGCTGGTGCGCGGGCTGTCTAATTTGCAGATTGGTGAACAGTTGCATATCAGCAATAAAACCGTCAGCACCCACAAGAAAAACATTCTGGAGAAAACCGGCGTGCAGTCGGTGGTTGAGCTGGCCGAACTGTGGAAAGCCCAACAGTGAAAGTCATCTTGTGGCTGTGTCTGCTGTTGATCAGCTTAACGGCTCGCGCCGACTTACAGCCCGCCAGCAGCGTCATGCTCCCCGCCATGATGCCCGCACCGCATGTCGAGCCATGGCCGCACCCCACCTTACGCGTTGCCGTCCCGGCGCAAAACAGCGCGCCCTGGGCAATGCGCATTGGCGATCGTATCTGGGGAATTGATGCCGATTACCTCAGTGCACTGAGCCAACTCACTGGCACGCGCTTTAGCCTGCAAAGTTACGCCGATCGTTCGCAGCAGCTGGCGGCACTTGAACGCGGCGACGTCGATTTCGTGTTGAGCAACGAACATGCGCAGCTGCCGGAAAACATCCTGGTCAGCGACAGCTGGGTTAACAGCCCGATCCGCATTTACCGCAATCGTAATAATCAACGCGCGGTGATGTTCAACAGTGAAAATGCCCAGCTCACCATCGCGCAAGCCACACTGGCGCAACTGCCCGATGCCTTTGTGCAAAACCATCGCTGGCACAGCCTGCCGGGCGATTTGCAGGCACTGTATGCGCTGCTCAATCAGCAGAGTGATTATCTGGTGGCGGATGAAACCAGCGCCGGCTTTCTGCTGAATCAACTGCAGCAGGGACAGATTTACCAGATCACCGCCGATCCCGGCGCCGGTGAACTGTCACTACGGGCGCTGGCGCGCGATCCCACACTGATTCACTGGCTCAATACTCAGCTGCGCCTGCTGCCCGCGGAGTTCAGTAATCGCGTGCAACAGCGCTGGAGCCCGCCTTTGCTGCGTTATCAGGATACGCAAACGCTGATGCTGTCGGCTGCTGAGAAACAATGGCTGGCCGCACAGAGCGAGATTCCTTATGCCGCAGAAGTGGATAATGCCCCCTGGAGCTATCGCGATAGCAACGGCAATGCTCGCGGCTTTGGTATTGATCTGCTTAATGCGTTAAGCCAAAGCACCGGGCTGCGTTTCACACCGCGCTGGGTGAGCAATCCCCAACAGGCGCAGACGTTGATGCAGCAACATCAGGTAATGCTGAATTTGCTACAACCCCTGAACGGCGACGATACCAGCAGCAACACATTGCCAGTGTGGCGCGCGATTTGGGGGATTTACACGCTTAATACGCAGCAGCCGATGAGCTGGCAATCCCTGCAACATCAGCGAGTGGGCGTACTGCGCGCCGACCTGGCGCAACGGCTTCTGCCTGAGAACATCACGCCCCAACTGTTCGATGACCGTGCCCAGCTCTGGCAAGCCCTGAACAGCGGTCAGATTGATGCACTGGTAGATAATGTCCTGTCTGCACGCTGGCGCATGGCCAGCCACGCGGATAATCGTGTCCATTTAGCCTTTGCCGCCAGCGATGTTGCCTGGCCGCTGGCACCTCAGGTAAGCCAGGATCAGCCGCAACTCCAGGGGTTGCTGGATCATGCACTGCAGCAAATCCCAGCGGATACGCTCAATCAGATGCGCATTAACTGGTCGCAGCCGCCCCAGCCAGGCACCACTATGGCGATGCGCAATGTGCCGCTGATGATTTTGATGGCGGCCGGGATGATCATTTTGCTGCTGTTAGTGCTGCTGCTGCGCCGCTACCTGCAACAGCGGCGCGATCGCCTGCAGCGTGAACAAGCAGAGCGCGCTAACGCCGCCAAAAGCCAGTTCCTTGCCACTGCCAGCCACGAATTGCGCACGCCAATGCAGGCGATTCTCGGCCTGCTGGAACTGGAACAGCAGCAGCACCCCAGCGAACGTTTGACGCTGATGCACAGCAGCGCGCGCTCGCTGATGGCGCTGCTGAACGATCTGCAAGACCATGCGCGTATTGAAAATCAGAGTTTTCGCCTGGCACCGCATCCGCTCCATCTGGCAGATTGGCTGCAGCAACAGCTGCAGTTCTATCACCCTTTGATGCGCGAATCCGGTCCGGTGTTGTTGGTTGAGGCGCTCACGCCCTTGCCGACGCGCGTGATGCTGGATGGCGATCGCCTGCAGCAGGTGGTGAACAATCTGGTGGCCAACGCGCTGAAGTTCACGCGCCATGGTGAAGTCAGGCTGTCGATCGCCGTCACCGATCAGATTCAGTTCACGGTCGCCGACAGCGGCAGCGGTATTCCACTCAGCGAACAAGCGCAGCTGTTTGAACCCTGGTATCAGGCACCGTCGGGCAAAAGCCACGCCGTGCAGGGCAGCGGGCTGGGTTTGTTTATCTGCCGCGAGATCGTGCAACGTATGGGCGGCCAGTTAACGCTGACTTCTGCGCCAGAACAAGGCACCACAGTGAAGGTGATATTGCCGCTCGACCTCTGTGAGGATGCGCCCACCGAACGCCATGCTGCCTGGCCGCGCTATCCGCATCTGCGGGTGGCGATTGTTGATGACCATCCCACCAATCTGTTGGTTTTGCAGCAACAACTGGCTCGATTCGCTATCACGGCGCAGGTGTTCGAAGAGGGGCGTAGCCTGTTGCGCGCCGATGCGCTTCAGCCGTTTGATGTGCTGTTGATTGACCAGATGATGCCACGCCCGGATGGATTAACACTGCTGCGCATCTTACGCCGCCGCCAGCAGCGACGCAGCAAACCAGCACTGCGCGTACTCTGCTCCGCCGACGTGCAACTGCTGAAGGTAGCGTTGCAAGAAGACGAAGCGCTGTTGTTGAAACCGATTGAGCTGGATGATCTCGCGGCTCTGCTGACACGCACGGTGCGCGATCCTCTCCGACAACTGCCCGACAGTTTAATGATCCTGGCCCAGCACAATGAGGCCTTTATCCCGCGCATTTGCCAGACATTGCAACGCACGTTGCAACAGGATCGCGATGCGCTACTGGCGGCCAGCGTCGAGCATGACTGGCCCGCTGTCGAGCGTGCCGCCCATCGCATGAAAGGCAGCTGGCTGTTGCTCGGCATGGATGAGATGGCCGAACGTTGTCAGCAGCTCACCGATCAGGCAAAACAGCAGCGTCTGGACGATGATGCGCTCAATTTACTGATATCATTAACGAACAGGTTACTGGAACAACTGGAAAGTTATGGCACACACTCATTCTCACGGCGCGCATAACGGCAATCGTACGCGTCTGGCGGCGGCGTTTGGCGTCACCGCGCTGTTTATGATTGCCGAAGTGATTGGTGGCGTGGTATCGGGTTCGCTGGCGCTGCTGGCGGATGCCGGACATATGCTCACTGACGCCGCCGCGCTGTTGATGGCGCTGCTGGCCGTGCAGTTTGCTCAGCGCAAACCCAGCGCCCGCCACACCTTTGGCTTACTGCGCCTCACCACACTTGCCGCCTTTGTGAATGCCATCGCGCTGCTGGTGATTACGGCACTGATTGTCTGGGAAGCGCTGCGCCGTTTCTATCAACCTCAGCCGGTGGCTGGCGGATTAATGCTGGGGATTGCGATTGCCGGTTTGCTGGCTAATCTGCTCTCTTTCTGGCTGTTACATCGTGGCAGTGAAGAAAAAAATCTCAACGTACGTGCGGCGGCGCTGCATGTGTTGGGCGATCTGCTCGGCTCCGTTGGCGCGATTGTTGCCGCTATCATTATCATGCTGACCGGCTGGACGCCGATCGATCCGATTCTCTCACTGCTGGTTTCGCTATTGGTGGTACGCAGTGCCTGGTCGTTGCTGCGGGAAAGTCTGCATGAGCTGCTGGAAGGCGCGCCGAGCGGGATTAACGTGGATAAACTGGCACGCGAGCTGACACGCAACATCGCGGAAGTGCGCAATGTGCATCATGTGCATGTGTGGCAGGTGGGAGAGAAGCCGGTGCTGACATTACATGTGCAGGTGATCCCACCTTACGATCATGACGGGCTGCTGGTGCGTATTCATCAGTATCTGCACAAGCACTATCAGATTGCGCATGCCACGGTGCAGATGGAGTACCAGCCTTGTACCGGTCATGATTGCGAACTCTGCGCGGAGCAGAGCTCGCATCATCACTCACATGAACATCTCACGCTGGATGGTCACGCCCATCACCATCACTGATTCGACAGCGCGCGCGACCCGTGTTCGCGCGCACTTTGCATCCACAAGCGGGAACCGTTAAGCGCGATCAACGTTAGAATCGCGTATTCCAGCGACATCGCATACACGCCCTGACGGGCAAAAATCATCACGCTAATCACGTTGATCACCACCCACAGCAGCCAGTTCTCGACGTATTTCCGCGTCATCAGAATCATCGCCACAATCGACAGCACCATCATGCAGGAATCCCAGAATGGGAAGGCATCCGGCTGCAGTTGCGGCATCGTCACGTTCAGGCCGAGACTCTGCATGATACCGACGGCGATTTTGGTCAGAAACGCGAACACCGGATCGATATACAGCGTCATCAGCGCAATGGCGATGACGCACGCCGCGCCCCAGCCAAGCGCCTTCGGCAACGGCAGCCAGCGAATCTTCAGTGCGGCTTCATTGGCGGTGTTTTGTCGACTCCACGCGTACCAGCCGTAAACATTGGCGACAAAGAAGAACAGCTGCAGCAGTAAGCTGGCATACAGCTGAATCTGGAAGAAGATCACCGCAAACAAGGTGACGTTAATCAGCCCGAAGAAGTAGTTGATGATCTTTTCCTGGCTGGCGAGCCAGATACACAGCAGACCCGCAAGGGTGCCCACCGCCTCGATCCATGACAGGTCGTAGCCACCCACGCCAATAGGAATGTGAACCAAAATATTTTGTGTGCTGAAGAAGTCCATGATCTGCACCTGTATGAAAGCCGCCTTACGCGTTCCCTTTCACCTTGAGTTTGAGTTGTGCTGCAAAGTCTAGCATGCGGTTAAGCGGTATCAATGCGGCTTCGCGCAGCGCATCATCGACATGGATTTCATGCTCGCTGCCGCCGTGCTCCAGTCCTTCGGCAATGGCTTTCAGGCCATTCATCGCCATCCACGGACAGTGCGCGCAGCTGCGACAGGTCGCGCCCTCACCTGCCGTCGGCGCTTCCAGCAGTTCTTTGTCCGGCACCGCCTGCTGCATCTTGTAGAAGATGCCGCGATCGGTAGCGACGATCATTTGCGGATGCGGCAGGTTTTTCGCCGCCTGAATCAGCTGGCTGGTGGAGCCGACAGCATCCGCCAGATCGACGATCGCCTGTGGGGATTCCGGATGTACGAGGATCGCTGCCTCCGGATAGAGCGTTTTCATGCGCTGCAGGGCCTGAGTTTTGAACTCGTCATGCACGATGCACGCGCCCTGCCAGCACAGCACGTCCGCTTTGGTCTGTTGGGTGACGTAACGGCCCAGATGGCGATCCGGTGCCCAGATAATTTTCTCACCGAGACTGTCGAGATGTTCAATCAGCTCCACCGCAATACTGGAGGTGACAACCCAATCCGCGCGCGCTTTCACCGCGGCTGAGGTGTTGGCGTACACCACCACCGTGCGGTCCGGATGTTCATCACAGAAGCGATTGAACTCCTCAATGGGGCAGCCTAGATCGAGTGAACACTCTGCATGCAGCGTCGGCATCAACACGGTTTTTTCCGGGCTGAGAATTTTGGCGGTTTCGCCCATAAAACGCACGCCCGCCACCAGCAGCGTTTTTGCCGGATGGGTGCTGCCGAAGCGCGCCATTTCCAGTGAGTCCGAGACGCAGCCGCCGGTCTCTTCCGCCAGCGCCTGAATTTCAGGATCGGTGTAGTAATGCGCGACCAGCACCGCATCACGCTCTTTTAATAAGCGTTTGATTTCAGAGATGTAGTGGGATTTTTCATCCTGGCTGAGACGCGCCGGTTTCGGCGGAAAGGGATAAATCGCGCTTTCAGGATCGAACATCAGACTCATGACACGGCTCTCGTTTTCTCAATTTAACAAAATCGCCTGTTACAGCGATGATGCGGCATCAAAACCGCTATCGTGTTTTATATGCTAAACACGATAGCGGAATTGCGCGAGAGTGTCGTCTCTTTTTTATGCGGTTTACAAGCCACCTAACGATTTCTGCGGGTTTTCCAGTTCCAGCAAGAACGCTTTGACCGCCAGACCGCCTGCGAAGCCAGTGAGCTTACCGTTACTGCCAATCACCCGATGGCAGGGCGCCATGATCGACAGAGGATTTTTACCGTTGGCCGCCCCCACCGCGCGCATGGCTTTCGGGTTGCCGATCTGTTCCGCGATTTGCTGATAACTGCGGGTTTCACCAAACGGAATCGTCAGCAGCGCTTGCCAGACTTTTTTCTGGAATTCAGTGCCGACCGTGTCGTAAGGCATGTCGAATTGCTGACGCTCTCCGGCGAAGTATTCACGCAGCTGGCGCTCGGCCTCACACAGGATCGGATGCTGATCGTTGCGGCTGATGGGCTTCAGTGGCACGCGTTGCGAGCCTTCGTTTTCCCACAGAATCGCTGATAACCCGTTATCGGTCGCAATCAACGTCAGCTCACCAACTGGAGTGGGAATGATTTTGGCATGATACATAAGGCACCTCCGGCATAAATCAGTGTGTCATTATCGCACTTCTGCCGCGATAAACTGGCTGTTTTCGGTCATGAGCATAAACTGGTTAGCTGTCCGAAAGCAGCGAGTTTTGCTTTGCCACTTGCGCGACGATACCCAAAATAATGCAAGGCGCAAGAAGGCGGCAAACGAGAGACTCATCGAACAGTCGATTTGAACCGCGCTGGCCCGCAGGGGAACCTCCTTTAGGAGGTCCATCATCCCGATGACTTTATCAAGTACGTGATTCGGATGATCGAGAGCAGCCAGCGCTTCTGCGCTTTAAAGTAGGAAAGGTATAGCCGGTTTATTTGCTGGAGACGATGATGTTTGATCCCGAGATTGCATACCAGGCGCTGACCTCGCGCGACAGTCGTTTCGACGGCGTGTTCTTTGTTGGCGTGACCTCGACCGGCATTTACTGTCGGCCCATTTGTCCGGTGAAAGCGCCGATGCAGAAGAACTGCCTGTTTTTTGGCAGCGCCGAAGCCGCCGAGAAAGCGCATTTCAGACCCTGCCTGCGCTGCCGTCCTGAGTTAGCGCCGGGCTTCGCACCGGTCGATAGTCATCATCGCATCGCTGACCGGTTGATTCGTCGCATCGAAGAGGGCCTGCTAGAAGAGCAAGAGACACTGGCCGACATCGCCGGCGAGTTTAACCTGAGTGAGCGCCAGCTTCGCCGCGTGATCCAGCAGGAGTTGGGCGTGTCACCATTGGAGTTGCGCCAAACGCGGCGCATGCTGCTGGCGAAGCAACTCTTGACGGAGACTTCATTGCCCGTTACCGAAATCGCCTACGCCAGCGGCTTTCGCAGTTTGCGCCGCTTTAATGATGTATTTCAGACTCGTTACCGTATGACGCCTTCGCGCCTGCGCAAGCAGAGTCAGCCGGAGAGCGTGACCACCGTACAAGAGAGCGCGGAATTGCGTCTGAGTTATCGCCCACCTTACGACTGGGATGCCATTCTGGATTTTCTTCAGCAGCGTGTGATGAAGGAGGCCGAGTGGGTCAGTGAAGGCGCTTATCACCGCACCGTGGCGCTGGGGAACTGTCGGGGCTGGGTACGCGTCAGCCATTTGCCGGAGAAGCAGGCACTCAAGGTGCAGTTCACTACTACCTTAACCCCGGTTTTGCCTGCCCTGCTGCGTCGCCTGCGCGATCTGTTTGATCTCGATGCCCAACCACAGCGCATCAGCGAGCAGCTAAGCCAGGATCCGCTATTAGCTGACAGTCTGACACGTTATCCGGGATTGCGCGTTCCTGGGGCGTTTGACGGCTTTGAGTTGGGGGTGCGCGCAATTCTTGGCCAGCAGGTGACGGTGAAAGCGGCCACCACGTTAAGCAGCCGCGTGGCGCAGCGGTTTGGCGAGCCATTAGTGACACCATGGCCGGAACTTTCTCGCCTGCCTCCGACGGCGGAATCCCTCGCTAGCGCAACCATTGATGATATTGCTAGCCTCGGTATTGTGAGCGCTCGCTCGCAGGCGATTCAGGCGCTGGCACAGGCATGCGCCTCCGGTGCGCTGCGCTTTAATGGCGCGGTGAATCCTGACGTGGTTCAGCAGCAGCTGCTGGCATTGAAAGGCGTAGGGCCATGGACGGCGAGTTATATTGCCATGCGCGCCCTGCGCTGGCCGGATGCGTTCCCTAAAGAGGATATTGCGATTCGTAATAACCTCGGTGGGGTGAGTGCCAAAGTGGCAGAGCAGTTATCGCAGGTTTGGCGCCCATGGCGTAGCTATGCGGTGCTGCATATCTGGAAGAGTTTGACGCCTGAGAAATCGGCTGAGAAAGAGAAAAAGGCATGACTGGGCCTTCTTTTCGGCAATGGGATCATCGCTTGTACACTCCAGTCGCCTGCAAAACAACGACAGTGCGTTCCAGTCGGCAATAAGGGGCGGTTACGTAAAGACGCCGTAAATACATCCCTGTAGGCTCTGGTGGCGCATCCCTGCGCCACAAGCTTTACTCCACCGCCCCTTATTGCCGCCTTCATGGCACATCTCTGCGTTTTTTTAAAAGCATAACCAAAGCCAAACAAGTCCGGCAAGGCGGGAGCGGAAGAGCGAAGCGTCCGAGCCATGGATGGCGAGGCCGATCCACAGGGATGTGAGATTCCTTCGCGATCCGTCCCGCCTTGACGGGCTGACGCACGGACTCATAGCAATCCCACCAAATTTTAGTTCTGAATGAGACTCCTTTGCCATCCGCCCACACGGAAAGACTGACGCTTCGGACTCATAGCAAGTTCAGCTAAAATTTTTGAGAAACGCAGAAAAGCAAAAAGGCGCCTTTAGGGCGCCTTTCTACATAGTGGTGGGTCGTGCAGGATTCGAACCTGCGACCAATTGATTAAAAGTCAACTGCTCTACCAACTGAGCTAACGACCCGCTCGAGGAGCGGCTTACAACTTTAAACTTGATGGTGGGTCGTGCAGGATTCGAACCTGCGACCAATTGATTAAAAGTCAACTGCTCTACCAACTGAGCTAACGACCCATCAAGGTTGTGAAGCTTCTGAAGAAAACATCTAACATACAGCAGGTTAAGATGGTGGGTCGTGCAGGATTCGAACCTGCGACCAATTGATTAAAAGTCAACTGCTCTACCAACTGAGCTAACGACCCATCTTCAGGCTGCCGGACGCTTTGTTAAACTGCCCGGGCAACGGCGGCATATATTACTGATTTAGCGGGAGGGCGCAACCCTTATTTATCACCAAATCACTCAATTGCTTACCTTTCATGCTGCAAGACCAGAAATCATACGAAATCCGGTCTCTGCTGCACAAATTACATCCCAGCCAGACGCTTTTGCGCCAGCTTGGCAGATTCGCTGGTCGGGAATTGTTTGATCACTTGTTGATAGACCGCTTTGGCTTTCGCCGTATCGTTCTTCTCTTGCATGATCACGCCAACCTTAAACAGCGCTTCCGGGGCTTTCGGCGATTTCGCGTAATTCTTTACCACAGTGGCAAAATAATAAGCGGCATCATCTTTCTTGCCCTTGTTGTAATACAACTGACCGAGCCAGTAATTGGCATTGGGCTGGTAGGTGGAGTCAGGATACTTCTTCACCCACGCCTGCAGGGCCGTGATGGCCTGATCGAACTGTTTCTTCTCAAGAATCAGCGCAACTGCCGCATTGTAATCGGTATTCGCATCGCCGGTTTGTGCAGGGGCAGCGGAACTTCCACTGGCATTGCTACCACCTGCATCAGCGTTTCCCGCTGCTGCACCTGCGCCCGCCGCTGCGGCATCACCGCCACCGTTCGCCTGTGCGCCGGCATTACCGCTGCTCAACGTATCGATCTGCTGATAGAGCTGCTTCTGGCGCTCAATCACCTGATTAAGTTGATAGCTGTTCTGCTGGATTTGGCCGCGTAGCGAATCGATATCGCTTTGGTTGTCACTCATCTGCTGCTGCAACTGCTGCAGAAGCTGAGCCTGGGCATTGGAGATACGTTCAAGATTGGTGACACGGTCTTCGACCGAGCCTGAGCCAACGCTACTGATTGACGCCTGGGCATTAGCGGCCCAGGGGGCCGCTACGCCAACCAGTAACGACAGACTCAATAGATGAAGTCTGAAGTTACTCATCATGTAATGCTCTTAGTAAACCAGTACGGCACGACGGTTTTTAGCGTAAGCCGCTTCGTCATGACCCAGTACAGCTGGTTTTTCTTTACCGTAAGAAACGATAGACATCTGGTCAGCAGAAACGCCTTTACCCTGCAGGTACATTTTCACTGCGCTAGCACGACGTTCGCCCAGGGCGATGTTGTACTCTGGGGTACCGCGCTCATCCGCGTGACCTTCGATGGTGACTTTGTAAGACGGGTTGCCGCGCAGGAATGCTGCGTGCTGATCCAGCATCTGAGCATAGTCAGAAGCCACGTCATACTTGTCCAGACCGAAGTAAACGATGTTGTTCTGCTGCAGCTGCTGCATCTGCAGACGCGCTTGCTCATCAGAAGACATGTTACCGTTCTGGCCAGCACCGTAAGCGCCGTTGTCTGCGCCCATACCAGTCTGGTCGTTGTTGTTGTTTTTGTGCGAGCTACATGCAGCTACCGCGATTACCGGCAGAGCCAGCATCAAACCCTTCAGCACTTTGTTCAGTTGCATTTCTTTATCCTATTATTTTGTTTGCTATACATTGTCATCCCCCGCTATGCAGGGGACTCATGCATTACAGATACGGCGACCAGGCAGGGAATTTGACCTGTCCATCAGTTGCCGGAAGACGCGCTTTGAAACGCCCATCTGTTGAAACCAACTGCAACACGGAACCCATCCCCTGAGTAGAGCTATAGATTACCATCGTGCCGTTAGGCGCCAGACTTGGCGTCTCATCCAGGAACGTGTCCGTTATTGTTTGAACGGCTCCCGTTACCAGATCCTGTTTGGCGACATGCTGAGCGCCACCGGCGCTGCTGATCATCACCATGGTTTTGCCGTCAGTTGACACATCCGCATCCTGGTTCTGAGAACCTTCCCAGGTAATACGTTGTGGCGCACCGCCGTTGATACCCACTTTATAAATCTGAGGCGCACCTGCCTGATCCGAGGTATAGGCCAGTGTCTGGCTATCCGGGAACCAGGTCGGTTCGGTGCTGTTGTAGCGACCGTCGGTCACCTGACGCGTCTGACCTGAGGCCAGATCCATCACGTACAAGTTCAGGCTGCCAGTTTTAGACAGCGCGAACGCCAGTTTTGTACCATCCGGCGAGAAGGCCGGCGCACCGTTGTGGCGCGGGTAAGAAGCCACCTGACGGATGGCACCGTTTGCCAGCGTTTGTACCACTAACGCCGACTTACCGCTTTCAAAGGTCACGTAGGCCACTTTGCTGCCATCTGGAGACCATGCCGGTGACATCAACGGTTCTGGTGAACGGTGCACGGTGAACTGGTTGTAGCCATCGTAGTCTGATACGCGCAGTTCATACGGGAACTGGCCGCCGTTGGTTTGCACCACATACGCGATACGCGTACGGAATGCGCCTTTGATACCAGTCAGCTTCTCAAACACTTCATCACTGGCGGTGTGGCCTGCATAACGCAGCCATTGCTTAGTGACTTTGTAAGAGTTCTGCGCCAGCACCGTGCCAGGTGCACCGCCGGTGTCTACCAGCTGGTAAGCGATCTGGTAGCTACCGTCCGGGTTTGGAGTAACCTGGCCCACGACAACCGCATCAATACCCAATGCGCTCCAGGCAGCAGGTTGCACTTCCTGCGCGCTGGTCGGCTGCTGTGGCAGACGTGAACGATCCAGCGGGTTGAATTTACCGCTATTGCGCAAGTCAGCCGCGACGATGCCGCCAATGTCTTCTGGCGCCGCGCCTGGGCCAGCCCATTTGAACGGCACCACTCCAATTGGGCGTGCGGTGTTCACGCCCTGCGTAATTTCAATGCGCACTTCTGCGTGCAGCATCGCTGCCCACAGCAGTACAAAAAAACCTAAGGTTACACGAAGTGCCTGCTTCATCTTTTCTCCCTTATCTGAACCTGAGTCCACGATAATTCGCACAGTTCCTGAAAAACACGAGTGTTCATAAATTACGGCAAGCTAACCTTAGTTCAACCTGCCGTGAGTTACTGCATTATTCCGGTTTGAAACGCATTGGGGCGTTTTTAAACACTTCATACACCGCTTGCGATGGCGGCTTAGGAATTCGAGCTTGCTTCGCGGCGGTGATTGCAGCCTGGCACAATGCCGGGTCGCCACCTTCTGCTTTGACATCAATCAGCAAACCGTCAGGTGCCAATTTGATACGCAGATTACACTCTTTACCCTTAAAGGTATCCGCATCGTAGAAGCGACTTTGAATCGCACCAACGACCTGGCCCATGTAAGAGTTAATCTCAGCGCCTGATGCACCCGCTTTCTTCTGATTCCCCTGCCCTGCCGCACCGCCAGAAGCCGTGCCACTTTTCGGTGCATTCTTACCGGACGAGAGGCCACCTAACAGGTCATCAACGTCACTTTCATTCTTCGCAGCTTCAGAAGCGGCTTTCTTTTTAGCATCTGCGGCTGCTTTCGCTTTGGCTGCTGCATCAGCTTTCGCTTTCGCGGCAGCATCCGCTTTCGCTTTCGCATCGGCAGCCGCTTTCTCTTTCGCTGCCTCTGCGGCTTTTTCTTTTGCTTCTGCGGCAGCCTGCTCTTTAGCCTCTTTAGCTTCCTGAGCGGCTTTCGCCTTCGCATCAGCTGCAGCCTGCGCTTTGGCCTCGGCGGCTGCTTGCGCTTTCGCTTCGGCGGCGGCTTTGGCTTGCTCTACCGCTTTCTCTTTCGCCGCTTCAGCAGCCGCTGCTTTGGCCTGTTCGTCCGCTTTCTTCTTCGCGTCCGCTGCTGCTTGCTTCGCCTCTTCTACCGCTTTCGCTTTGGCATCTGCCGCCGCTTTAGCCTGCGCATCCGCTTCAGCTTTGGCATCAGCCTTGGCCTTTGCGGCAGCCGCTTCTGCAGCTTTCTGCTGATCCTGCGCCTGCTTCGCGGCCGCTTCAGCCGCCTTCTGCTGCTCAGCTTGCTGTTTGGCCTGCTCTTTGGCTTCCTGCTGCGCCTGCAAACGCTCTTTTTCCATCTCTTTTAGACGCTGCTGCTCAGCGGCTTGCTTCTGTTGTAACTCTTCAGCCTGCTGCTGTGCCTGCTTCTGGCGCTGTTGTGCAGCACGCTGGCTGTCACGCTGTTGATTCTGCTGGCGGTTGTACTGTTCAACCACCGCGCCGGAATCGACCATCACGGCATCAATGTCACTGCCGCCGCCACCGCCGCTGGATTCGATCTTTTCGTTAAACGAGCTCCAGATCAGCAGGGCGATCAGCACGATGTGCAGAATCACCGAAATGATTATCGCGCGTTTTAACTTGTCGTTCTGCTCGGTTACCTTCGACACTCTCGGATCCCAAAAACGGTTCGCTTTAAATCGGCTGTGTCATCAAACCGACAGATTTCACGCCTGCCTGATGTAACAGGTTCAACGCCTTGATGATTTCGTCGTAAGGCACGTCTTTCGCTCCACCAATCAGGAACACCGTCTTCGGATTGGCTTCAATGCGACGCTGTGCTTCGCTCACCACCTGTTCCGGCGGCAGCTGCGTCATACGATCGTGATCCACCACCAGGCTGTATTGCCCGACGCCAGCCACTTCAACAATGACCGGGGGATTATCATCCGTTGAGACCGTTTTCGAGTCGGTCGCATCAGGCAGATCCACTTCCACGCTCTGCGTAATAATCGGCGCGGTTGCCATGAAGATGAGCAGCAACACCAACAGTACGTCCAGCAGTGGAACTATGTTGATTTCCGACTTAAGGTCGCGGCGCCCGCGACCACGGGTTCTGGCCATCGTTAACCTCGACTTACTTCGTGTTGTCGGTGGAGAAAGCCTGACGATGCAGGATAGCCGTGAACTCTTCCATAAAGTTGTCGTAGCCCTGCTCCAGCTTGTTGACGCGCTGGTTCAGACGGTTATACGCCATAACGGCAGGAATGGCCGCGAACAAACCGATGGCAGTGGCGATCAGCGCTTCGGCAATACCCGGCGCAACCATCTGCAACGTCGCCTGTTTCACCGCGCCAAGCGCGATAAAGGCGTGCATGATCCCCCACACCGTACCGAACAGACCGATATACGGGCTGATGGAACCAACGGTGCCAAGGAAAGGAATGTGGTTTTCCAGCGCTTCCAGTTCACGGTTCATTGAGATGCGCATCGCACGGCTGGCGCCCTCGACCACCGCTTCTGGCGCGTGGTTGTTAGCACGGTGCAAACGGGCAAACTCTTTGAAGCCCGAATAGAAAATTTGCTCAGATCCGCCCAGCTCATCGCGGCGTCCCTGGCTTTCCTGATACAGGCGCGATAACTCGATGCCTGACCAGAACTTATCTTCAAAGGCTTCGGCTTCGCGACCCGCCGCATTCAGGATGCGCGTGCGCTGAATAATGATCGCCCATGAGGCAATAGAAAAGCCGATCAAAATCAACATGATAAGTTTGACCAGAAGGCTCGCCTTCAGGAACAAATCAAGAACATTCATGTCAGTCACTGCTTGAACTCCGCGACAATAGACTTGGGAAGCGCAATCGGCTTCATTAGATGTGGGTTGATGCAGGCAATCAGGACTTCTGCTTCATTCAGCACTTTGCCTTCTGCATTCACGATACGCTGCGAGAACGTCATGGTGGCGCGAGTCATGGCGGTCACTTCACTCTGGATATCCAGAAGATCGTCAAGACGTGCTGCGGCAACAAAGTCTATCGTCATGCGTCGTACCACAAACGCCACCTGTTCTTCTAACAGGGCTTGTTGATTGAAATGGTGCTGGCGCAACATCTCGGTACGTGCTCGTTCATAGAAAGCAAGATAACTGGCGTGGTAAACCACACCACCGGCGTCGGTGTCTTCGTAATAGACCCGAACCGGCCAGCGAAACAGCGTTGTACTCACTCTACATCCCGGTCTCATTTTAAACGTTGCTACTATACGCAAGTGAGATCGGCTTGGGAATGGTCCGCCAGAGCCAGGAGAAAATAATTATCACACGTTAACAACTGGAAGGAATTTCAGGATATTTCTTGACCAGGCGCTGACATAAACTCACGTCAGCGCCCGAATAAAGCGGATAAAAAACAGCCTTGGGGACTCAATGATAGAACCAATAGATTCCCAGAATCAGTACGATCATCGCAGGCAACGGTGAAAACACGGCTCGCCAGCGCGTTTGCAATGGACGGAAGCCCGTACCATGAATCACGCCGGTGCACACCGCCCAAATCATCAATAATCCATGCCAGATGGCTAAGTCGCTCGTGCGGGCGGCAAAGCGTGACGGTTGCCAGATAACACAGCCCGCCAGCCACAGCGCCAGTATCAGCGAAAGGGCCCGTAACGGGCCCTTGTCCATCAGACGGTACAGCGTCTGAATCAGTGTGCGCATCAGTGTTGTTTATCCTTTGCGCCACTCTCTTCTGCTTGCTCAATCGCCAGCGCCGTGATCACGCCAAACGCACAGGCCAGCAAAGTGCCAAGAATCCAGGCAAAATACCACATGCTCAATCTCCTTAATCAGTACAGGGAGTGCGTATTGCTCTCAATGTGTTCTTTGGTGATACGGCCAAACATCTTGTAATAACACCACGCGGTATAGGCGAGGATAATCGGGACAAAGATGATGGCGGCGAAGGTCATCACTTTCAGCGTCAGCAGGCTTGAGGTGGCATCCCACATGGTCAGGCTAGTGCCCGGCACGGTGCTGGAAGGCATAATGAACGGGAACATCGCGAT
>NZ_CAJCKS010000048.1:0-34691 GCF_903970985.1 Pantoea sp. ME81
CCTGTGCTGGGGTCGTCGTTTAATATCGCGGCGTTCAACCTTGGTAATGCAGGCGGCGCGTGGTTGGGTGGTTATATGTTAGAGCAAGGCGTTAAAGTGGCTCAACTTCCTCTGGTTGCGGCGGCGGTGACAACTGTCGGACTATTGTTTGCCTACTTTGCTCGCGCTGGGGTGGCGACAAAAAACACCGGTGAAGCGCATTGACATCACAAGGTATTGATTGAAGGATCAATACTTTGGGCACAAGGACGGAAAGTCGCAAATGGATTTACTCAAAAGCATGGCCATTTTTATCGATGTGGTCGATCAGGGCAGCATGACTGCAGCGGCAACGAAGTCTGATGTGACGCCTCAGATGATAGGCATGCATATCAAAGCACTTGAGCAGCAGTTTAGCGCCACATTCCTTCATCGCACCACGCGTCAAATGGGTCTGACCGAGGCAGGCAAGGTGTTTTATCAGCACTGCCAACAAGTTTTGGGGCTGATCGGTGAGACCCATCAGGTGATCAACCAGTTGCATGTGGAGGCTAAAGGGCTGTTGCGCCTCTCTGCACCTGCCACCTTTGGTGCAAGGGTGATTGCGCCAACGCTGGGTGAATTTCGTCTGCGTCATCCTGGCGTTAACGTCGACCTTTTTCTGACTGATTCCGTGATGGATTTGCAGGCAGATGAAGTCGAAGTGGCGATTCGTATCGGCAGTTTACAGGACTTATCTCTGGTGGCTCGGCCATTAGGACGTTACCGCATGGCGATTGCCGCTGCGCCTACTTATTTGACTGCGCAGGGTATGCCACTGCGCCCGGAAGATCTGGCTAACCATTATTGTCTGGGCTTTAGGCTCAAACAGGCGCAACGACATTGGCATTTCCAACGCGGTGAGGAAAAGGTGAGTGTCAGCGTTGATGACTGCATCAGTATTAATCACGGCGAAGCGCTCCGGCAGGCGGCACTCGCAGGGGCTGGGGTTATCATGCAGCCTGAGGTGTTGTTGCAACAGGACTTTACCAGCGGTGCTCTAGTGCCATTACTGACGGATTTCACCATTCCCAATCGAGCGGTCAATATGGTTTATCGCCAGGATCGTTTTGCCAGCGCCAAATTAAAGGCCATTATCGACTTTGGCCTGAAACACTGGAAGATTTAATTATCATCAAGCTTCGATTTGTGAGGGTTTAATTTCACACCGACAATCCATCTAATCGCAATATAACTTTCAGATTGTGACAGTAATATGACGAAATGTTCTTGCTCGAATAAATCTATTTGGTGAGACTGCCGCTGTGGTTTTTTGTTCAATCTATTTTTTGAAGTGAATAAATAAAAACCACAACAGCATTGGCATATCACCTTAAGAGATGAAATAAATGAAAGCGAAAATTCTCGTATTAGCCATCGCGGCGAGTTGTGCAATGAGCGCGCAGGCGGCAGAAATCTATAATCATGATGGTAATAAGTTAGATGTTTAGGGTCAGGCCGTGGCGCGTCATTACTTTAGCGACAATAAGAGTATTGGCTACGGCTCGGTTATCGGTGCGGGTACGTTGGATCAGGCAGAACAGAAGCTCAATAACAAAGCCCGCGCGATGGATGGCGATGCTATCCATATCACCAGCATGGGCGGCAAGAATAAACTGTTTGCCACAGCTGAGGTGCTGAAAAACTAACCAAGTGGCAGGCGGTTACTAACTAACCGCCTGCCATTTGTCACATTTCACTCGTTATCAGTGCGGTAGCTAATAAAAATATCTGAGCGCTATTAATCGCTCGGGTTTAATGCCTTAAACGATAGATATCAGCAAAGTACAGATAACCTTTCCTGGCGCGCATCTCGTTCAGCCGAGTTTTTTCACTCTCGGTCAGAATGGCGCTGTTCAGCAGTTCATCGACAAAAGCGTCCCGGACATGGACTTCCATATACCAGTCACCGGTGTAACAATTCTTCCAGGCACCTTTATCGATATCCTTCGCTTTGTACGACGGATTGACATGGAAGAAGAAGAAAAAATTACACACCGCAAAAATCAGGATGCAGACCACATATTCGATGGTGCCGAAAGAGTCGGAGTACAACAGCAGCGCCATGGTAAGAACAAACAGTATCCACATCAGGCTGAATAAACCGGGGTAATTTTTGATAAAGGAAATATCAAAGTAGGGGCGGTCATTACGCTGCTCCTCTACGTTGATTCTATCCAGTTCGGTTTGTAGTCGCTCATCCAGTTGATTACTCATGCATTCACCTCAGTGGTTTCCTTATCCATACTGCGCCCGCGCGAGTCTAACAGATAACCACCACGATTTTAGCCTAACCTTGATGGTGATTAGGGGAATTATCTGTGGGGAAGAGAATGGAGTATGAAACCGTATTGGCATTCTGGTTTAACGCGCACCATGAAAGCTATTGGTTCAAACAGAATGATGGGTTTGATGAAGCGATACGAGATGGTTTTTATGATAGCTGGGAAGCGGCTCGTCGCGGTGAGCTATCGGCCTGGCGGAAAGACATTCGGGGACGATTGGCAGAAATCATCGTGCTGGATCAATTCTCCCGCAATCTTCACCGGGACAGTGCTCTCGCCTGGCAGCAGGATGGCATGGCGCTATTGCTCGCGCAGGAAGCGGTGAAAATTCCGGGCTATGCGTCACTGAACCTGGATGAAAAAGGCTTTCTCTTGATGCCCTGGATGCATGCCGAGTCTCGTGTTATCCATCAACAAGCCGAAGTGTTGTTCGATGCGCTGAAAGGATCGTCTTACTATCAGAGTGAGTTAGAGCATCGGCAGATTATTGAAGTGTTTGGTCGCTATCCACATCGTAATCAGCGCCTAAATCGCCCATCAACGCCGGCAGAGCAAGCGTTTCTTAATGAGAGGAAACGCTCATTTTATTGACTCAACATCTGCCTCTGCTATTGGGATGGGGCATACATGGACAAAAAAAAGCCCGCTAAGCGGGCGGGGTAATTAAACCAAGGAAAAATTCTCGTAGGCAACGCATTGCTGTGTGTTGCGTCACTATATTAGCAACGATAAGTGAACAGTACATAAAATGATCGATGATTAAATTTTGCTGATTTGATAAAGGTTATATTTGTGTCGAGCGTGTTATTTTGATGTTTACAACTGCACGCAAAATAGGCGCTGGAGCGCCTTTTTCCCGGCTGGTGCGACATTTATCTCTCGATAGCCAGCCGTGCGGCTTAGCCATTGTTTATCAATTAGCAGACTAAGAAGCGCGGCTACTGCTGCGCCACACCACTTATCCCACCCAGCGTGACTGACGGATGACGCTACAAAAGTTCATTGGCGAGAAGTCAGGCTGCTTGTCGGCTATGACATCGGCTTTGACATTGCCAAAGGTGGTCTCAGGTTTGTTTTTAATGCCATCGTAGAACGCCTGAATAATCTCCTCCTTAAATTGGGCTGGGCGTGGATGCTGTTCTACCACGGCTTCACGCTCCGCATCGCTGAAGTGATCATAGTTGATGCCCAATACATCCATTTCCACGCCAGCGGTGACTAACGCAATTTCCGGGGCCATAAATTGCGGAATGCCCGGGGTGGTATGCAGCGCAATCGCGGTCCAGACTTTATCGATATCGGCCTGCTCTACACCATACTGTTGCAAGAAATCGCGCGCCGCATTGGCGCCATCCACCTCAAAGCGTTTGTCGCAGCTGCAGTGTTCGTGCGTCAGGCCAACATCATGGAACATACAGCCGACATAAAGCAGCTCAGCATCCACCTTAAGATCTAAGCGGCGTCCTGCGAGTGCGCCCCAGTAATAGACGCGGCTGGAGTGGTGAAACAGCAAATCGGATTCGGTATCACGGACGAACGTCGTCGCGTCACGGGTCATTGCAGTATCGGGAATAGTGATGCCGTTAATGGAAAATTTCATGGGAGGTTCTCCGCTCGGTTAAGTTGCAACCAGCTTAATGCCGAGGCAGAATGTCTTAAATAAGCTTTTTGCGACCTTTTAAGACATTAAGACTTTTACAGACGGGAATAGCGCATGAATCACCATCTTGCGATTTTAGCGGTGCCGGGGGCGCAATTGCTCGATGTCTCTGGACCGTTGGATGTGTTTGCCGAAGCTAACCGACTGCTCAATCGTGCCGTTTACCAGCTGCAAGTCATGTCACTGGAAGGGGAACATATTCGTTGTTCCTCGGGCGTGCGCCTGATGGCGGATATCACACTGCACGATATCCAGCAAACTGACACGTTTCTGATCGCGGGGGCACCTGAGGCGCGGGATATGCAGCTAACTGCGCAGCAAACCGCTCGTCTGATTGAGCTATGCCATCACAGCCAGCGCTTTGGCTCGATTTGTACCGGTGCGCTGCTGCTGGCACAAACCGGGTTGCTGAGTGGTAAAAAAGTGACGACCCATTGGGCCTGCGCTGACGCACTGATGGAACAGGTACCGGATGCGCAGGTGGAGGCCGATGCGCTTTATATCGCAGATGGACGATTGCGTACCGCCGCTGGCGTCACGTCGGGGCTCGATCTTGCCCTGAGGTTGGTGGAAGAAGATTTGGGGCGCGAATTGGCTCAGGATATCGCTGCCAATTTGGTGATGTTCTTTCAACGGCCAGTGAATCAAGGGCATTTTGTTCGCAAACAACCACTTTCGCTGGGTGGGCGCAGTGCGTTTCAGGAGATGCAGCGATGGGCTTTGGCCAATCTGGCGCAGGTGAGTTCACTTGATGATCTTGCCGCACATATGCAAATTAGCACACGGCATTTAGCGAGGCTTTTCCGTCAGCATATGGATGTACAGGCGGGCAATTGGCTGGAGAATGCGCGAATTGATCAAGCGCGTAAGTTGCTGGAAGCAGGATCAATGCCGCTGAAAGCCATTCCGGCCGCCTGTGGTTACCGCAGTAACGATGTTCTACGACGGGCTTTTGTTAAGGTGACGGGCATGACGCCATCGATGTATCGCAAGATGTTTATGCGCTAGCGGCGCGGCTCTTAGCGCATGCATGAGACGTCAATACTGGCAATATATTGCGTCGCTACGTTTCATGAGTAGAAGAGGCGTTGAGCACCTTAGCGGCGTGATTTATCACGCGTATTCAAAGCCAGGGTGGCACTGGAAGATGCGCAATAAATGTGGCCGCTACGGTTGGTGTGTATTATTTATTCCGGCCAGTTATCCAGAATGCGCTGACGTACTTCTTCCGGATAGCCTTGCGCGAACGAAGCATGCAAATGGCGCTTAGTCTGTAAGGTGTCAAACACGACTTTGGCGCCTTTACCGGCAACGTACTCGGCCTCGTCATAGCACTGCGGCAGGCGAATGACACGTTGATCATCAAATACAGCACGACGACCGACTGGATGCACGCGCGTTGACAATGCCCAAACCACTTCACGCAGGTTGGTGGGATCAAAGTCATCATCCACGACATATACTTTCGGGATAAATACCATCGCATCGGTTTTGAACAGCACTTCACCAATGCGTTGGGCCAACTCTTCACTGCTGACACCCGGCAGCAGTTCGCGCCAGTTTTCTGGCATCACCACCAGCAACCAGTGCACGGTGGAATCTTCCGGAATCCAGGTGGTTTTGATCGGCAATTCCGCTTCACGCAGATAAGTCAGTGCATCCGCCGCTAAGCCCATTGCCCACAAGGTGTGCGATTCATCGGTGGGGCGGCCGGTGATCGACATCGGCCAGATCGGATCGTCGCGATGGGTAATGGTTTCCACGTGGAAAGTGGGCTGAGCCGAAGAGCCTTCGCCCAGATAGCCGCCGTACTCGCCGTAGGGACCTTCCTGACAATCGCGCTCAATCGAGACATGGCCTTCAATCACAATTTCAGCCGTTGCGGGCACATCAAGATCGAGACTAATGGCTTTCACTACCGGCACTGGCTCTCCCGCCAAAGTGCCGATGTAATCGGCTTCATCCGCGTTGGCTGGGATCGGAATCCCTGAAACACATGAGATCGCTGGCGCAGGACCTTGCACGAGTGCATAAGGCATCGGCTCACCGCGAGCTACCCACTGCGTCCAGATCTGACCAATATGCTGACTTGGTACAATCAGACCAACCATGCGCTTGCCATCCACCTTCATCACGCGGGCAATAGACCAGTTGACCCATTTTCCATCCGGGGTTTTCACAATCAGCGTGCCCCAGGTGTTGGCGTAACGACCACCGTCTTTGTCATGAGCGAACGGGATAGGGAAGCGGTCAAGATTCGCCGCATCGCCACGTAATATATTCTGCTGGCATTCTGCCTGAGCAGACTCAACGCGGACAGGCGGAATACCGGGTTTAAAGCGGGCAGCGGACAGAGCTTCGATAATCTCCGGGCCGCTGGACTCAGGGGCTAAGCCCAGTGACATCGCGACGCGTGCGTAGGGCATATCGCTGCGCGACGATAATGCCGCAGGCGCACCAAACAGACGAAAGCCCGGCGCGACACCGGCGACCTTGTGAAACAGCGGCGCAGGTGACTGGATTTCATAGCTGCGGCGCGTGATGGCGCTGGGTTCGAAATCACCATCCACTTCACGCTGCACGTGCATGATGTCGCCCATTTCATCGAGGGCAGTGATAAAGCTGCGTAAATCGCCGTAATATTTCATCAGGCTCTCCTTAAGCCAGGGTAGAACGTGAACCCGCCCAGCGATGGGTAATGTCGTTATCAAGGCCGAACTGATCAAGAATGCGAGAAACAGTGTGGTTAATGATGTCGTCAACGGACTGCGGGTTGTTGTAGAAAGCAGGCATTGGCGGGAGCATCAACGCGCCCGCGCGGGTGAGCGCCAGCATGTTTTCCAGGTGAATGGCGTTGAGCGGGGCTTCACGTGGCACCAGCACCAGCTTGCGTTGCTCCTTGAGCGTCACGTCAGCAGCGCGCGTAATGAGTCCATCGCCATAACCGCTGCGGATACCCGCCAGGGTTTTCATGCTGCACGGCACCACGATCATGCCATCCACGCGAAATGATCCGCTGGAGATGGCCGCAGCCTAATCGTGTTCGCTGTAAGTCCTGGTCGCGAGGGCAGCGACCTCCTGTACACTGTAAGGTGTTTCCATTTGGATGGTGGCGCGCGCCCATTTGGAGATGACTAAATGGGTTTCGACTTCAAGTTCACGCAACGCAGACAGCACGCGGACGCTGATTGCTGCACCCGTTGCGCCAGTCATCCCGATAACTAGCTTCATATGTATCCCGAATTATTATATAGTTTAAGCTCAAACTGTTTGTGTTCGAACTATAAGTTTGACGATTTAAGGAGTCAAGTGCACCGATGTCACAAAATCCTGACTTAATTCTTGCCGCCCCCTTGTGGCCGCACGGCGATTGTTCGTTAATGCACCTTGTAAGGCGTGCCGGACAACACTCGACTTTTTGTTGGTCTCAATGTGTGGATACCGGCCTGTCAGCCGTGCAATACGCGATTCTGGTGGTATTGGCTGAGGAGTCAGCCTGTGATCAGCAAACGCTGGGTCAGCGTGCCGGGTTTGATAAAGCTACCGGCACCTATGTTATTGATCGCATGAATAAAAGCGGTTTGCTGAATGTAGTGACAGATGTGAACAACCGTCGTCGTAAACTGGTGTCGATGACCGCAGAAGGGGAAGTGATGCTGAATCGTATGATTGAGCAGGCAAAAAGCGCGGAGAAGATGATCACCACCGGCCTCAACAGCCAGGATATCGCCGATCTGAAGCGCTTATTAAGCAAACTGGGTGGATTGCAGGAACCTGAATAACATGCCGCAAACAGCTTTCGCCGAGCAACCTGGCGAACCGAAACCGGATCTCACCATCGGCTTTTTGCTGATGAAAAGTTTTACCCTGGCCTCCGTCGCGGGGCTGGTAGAGTCACTGCGTTTTGCGGCAGACGAATCGTTTACCAGTCGCCAGATCTTTTGTCGCTGGGAATGGATGACTTGTGATAACCAGCCGATCACAGCCAGCTGCGGACTACCGGTTTCGCCTACGGCTGACCTCGATTTCAGCAAGAACTGGGATTACTTTGTGCTGGCGGGAGGCTTACTGGAAGAAACACGCCAGTCGCCACCGTGGCTGTTACAGGCACTTCGCGACTTACATGCGCGTAATATTCCCATCATCACGCTGTGTAGCGGCGCCTTTGTCGCTGGCAACGCAGGCCTGCTGGATGGGCGGCATTGCGCCATTCATTTCACCACGCGTGATGAATTTCGTCTGCGATTCCCGAAAGCGATTCCGGTCATCGACAAGACCTATATCAAGGATGGCGGCATCATTTCCTGCCCCGGCGGCACGGCGATCGATCTCGCTGCCGATCTGATCCGCCAGCATTGTGGGCTGGTGCGTTCACAGAAGGTCTTAAAGTATTTGCTGGTGGAAGAGCCCGCTGCACCGGTCAAAAAGACACAGCAAAAGAACACGCTTAACGAGCCGGATGTGTATGAAAACGAGCTGGTGAATAAGGTCATCGAATTCATGAAACATCACCTCGATTCGCCGGTTCCACTGGCCGATGTAGCCGAATTCGCAGGCGTCACTTTCCGCCAGCTCAATTTGATTTTCACCAAATGCACCGGCTACTCGGCGGCTGTCTACTGGCGGCGTATGCGGCTGGAGCTGGCGCGCAAGTTGATGGCGGACTCCAGCAACAGCATCAATGCGATTGCCACTGCGACAGGATTTGCCGATGCTTCACATTTGATTGCCTGGTTCCGTAAGCAGTATGGCGAAACGCCCAGCTCGTTTCGTAAACGGCGGCGTGTGGTGGAGAGATTGGTTAAGGAGTAGGGGCCGAAATGGCCCCTTTTTACTTAGTGCGAATGCTTAGAGAGTTTGCCAGAAACGGATGGCGCTGGGCTTTCTTCCTCCAGTGAGGCCGCATCATCCAGATTGCGCGATGCGGTTTCTGGTGCCAGGAAACACGACACGATCAGGCCGATAAACGTAATGCCTGCAGCAATGTACATGGTGGAACCAATGCCGATGGTTTGCAGTGAAATCGGTACCAGATATGTTCCCACCGCCGCGCCAATGCGCGACATTGAGGTGCCAATGCCGACGGCTCCGGCGCGAATTTCAGTGGGGAAGATCTCATTTGGATAGACCAGCTGCAGCACCTGCGCGCCGCCGATAAACAGGGCGTAAGCACCAAACATCAGCAGGATGATCATTGAAGGGCCATCACGCAAGGCACCGAGTAACAGCAGTGCCAGACCTGACCACAAGAAACTGTGCAACAGCAACTTACGGCGTCCCAGTGAGTTCACCAAACGCGTGCCGATCATGCAGCCCACCACGAACAGCAAGGTAATGGCGATGGAACCGTATGATGCCCAATCACCACTGAGATGTAGCGCCTGCAAAACTTTGGGTGCAAAGGCGTATACGGCGAACACCGGAATAACCGAGCAGGTCCAGAAAATGGTCACAAACGCCATGCGTTTGCCATAACCGGAATGCAGCAAGCTACCGAATGACAGGTGATTGTTTTCAGGTTGTGCGGGCAGGTTCTTTAGACTAAAGCGGTCGCCATAGACGCGGCGGATAACGGCTTCTGCTTCCTGATGTCGTCCTTTGCTAATCAGCCAGCGCGGTGATTCAGGTGTACCCATTCTTACAATGAAAAGCAGCGCGCCGATGACTGCGGTGCTCGCCAACGTATAACGCCATGCTTCTACACCGCCAAAATTCAGCAAAGCTTCACCCACCAGATACGCGGTGGCCGCCCCGGCAAACCACAGAATGGTGAGCGTGGCGAGGCAGGGGCCGCGTGACTTCTTCGGCATAAACTCAACCAGAAAAGCGGTAGCAACCGGGTATTCAATGCCCACAGCCACGCCTGTCATAAAGCGTAAGGCAAAGAGCGTTTCCCCGCTTTGTACCCAAAACTGCGCCAGCGAACAGACAATAAAGAGGGTTGGGCCAACGAAGTAGATCATGCGGCGACCCAGGCGATCGGTCAGTACGCCACCCATGAAGCCACCAAAGAAAATCCCGATCAGGGCGGAAGCCGCAATCAGACCTTCCCATAATGGGCTGAGACCCAAGGCCGGCGACACTTTCGTCATGGCTATACCAATAATACTGAGCACATAGCCATCGACGAAAGAGCCGCCGCCTGAGCGCACCGTTAATAAGCGGTGGAAACGGCTGATAGGAACATCTTCAACAGACATGTTATTGGACATGTTTTACTCCTGTTTCTTTTCGGCGTGAGGGAACTTCACTACGCCAATGCGACTGAATTAAGCACAATCTGCGATGGGTGCTTAACATCATCAGGACGCCAGATAAATTTAAACCTGTAGCGGTGATTAAAATGTTATTCAGAACAGAAATTAAAAAAGAAGTGCATCGATAACGCTAACGGGATTGTTTCATATATCATTTCCTCCGGTGCAGGATAGTCGGATAAATACAACTGAGAGCTTTATCATTTTGATGTGGCTTTTTTGCGGGAGGCGACCATGCCTCCCGAAGCGTTATTCAGAAATCTTACTGCTGACACTTTTGCTGGCAACGGTACGTGTTGACCACCAGCAGACTAACGACCCAAGACTGACCATCGCCGTGCCTTGCCAAAACGACAGGGTAAGGTGCGAACTGAGAATAAAGGCCGCTAAAATCGACGAAATGATCGGGATAAAGTAAGAGGCGGCGGCTAATACAGTCACATTGCCATGCAAAATGCCGACGTTCCACGCCGCGTAACCGAATCCCATTGCCATCGCCGCCAGCGCCAGTGAAATCCACGTATTAAAAGAGGGTGCAAATTCGGGTTGCGGCGAAATGAGGTATTTAACCCATAATGTTAATGCTGTTAAAACAAAGAACAGTGTAATGCCGTTATTACCGTTGGCAATTCGTTTGGTGACCACGCAATAAATGGCCCAAATGATGGCGCCGGTAAATGCCAGGCCATAGCTTAACGGATTTTCCATTATATTGTTCGTCATCTCACTGAGCGAAAATCCTTGATCACCACCCAGTACGCGGCATATTCCTGCCACGGCTAAAATCACGCCCGGAATAATCAGCGGGCTGACTTTTTGCCGGTTAACAATCACCGCCAGCACAATCGTCATACTTGGCCATAGATAATTTACCATGCCCACTTCAATCGCTTGCCGTCCGCTATGGGTAAACCCGAGTGAGAGCGACAGGCAAAGTTCGTAGCAGACAAACAGCACGCTGCCGATAATCACATAGCGGCGGGGGAATTTTTTCAGGTTGGGAAATCCCACGCTGAACAGCAGCAATATGGCACTACAGCTGTAGATCAATGCCGCCCCAGCGATCGGACCGAAGCCTTCGCTAACACTTTTGATCAATCCAACAATCGCGCTCCATAACAGGATGGCAATCAAACCTATGAGCGTCGCTTTCTTTTGGGGCATCACCCGCTACCTCTTCTACACAATGTTCACCTGAAATGCCGGTGCAAGCTTACCTGTTAAATTCAGGTTAAAACCAGCATAAAACTATGCCGCCTGATGCACAGTGTAAATACGTCAAAGGGGACGATAGTTGTGGAATGTGATCGTTATCTGAATTCATTTAGAAAATTATTACGGCACTAAAAATAATTTAAATTGTTGATTAATAATGAATATAAATTAATTCCTGGTAGGAATGTTCCATCTAACAGTATTTCCTTTGTATTTTTCACGTATACAAAAAACTTATCCCGATTGACCTCTCTCCATGCGATATGCAAATTGTTAACAAACGCAACCATACGGCGTTGCATTTGGTCCTGAATTCACCTGGAGATTTCGTGATGACATTTGAAGGTATCTACACCCCGGCAATTACCCCTTACGCAGCAGATGGCAGCATTGATTTCGCGGCGTTCGCCAACGTCCTCGAATCGCTGATCGAAGCGCGCGTGCACGGCATTATCATCGGTGGATCAACCGGTGAGTATTATGCACAAAGCGCGGAAGAGCGTCTGTCTTTGGTTGAACATGCACGTAAAGTGATTGGCAACCGTCTGCCACTGATTGTGGGTACTGGCGCGATTCGCACTGAAGACGCGGTGGCTTTTGCAACCCACGCTCGTGAGCATAAAGCCGATGCCATTCTGGTGACGTCACCGCCGTATGCGCTGCCAACCGAACTGGAAAACGCCCACCATGCGCTGACCGTCGACAAGGCCGCTCAACTGCCGATCATGCTGTACAACTATCCGGGCCGTATGGGCATCTCCATGGGAGAAACTTACTTCCGCGAAGTGAGCCGTTCGAAAAATGTGGTGGCGATTAAAGAGAGTTCAGGCGACTTCAACAATCTGCATCTGCTGGCCTGTCAATTCCCGAACATCGCGCTTTCTTGTGGTTGGGATGATCAGGCGCTGGAGTTCTTCGCCTGGGGCGCGCGTAGCTGGGTGTGTGCGGGCTCTAACTTCATTCCACGTGAGCACGTCGCGTTGTACAACGCCTGCGTCGTGGAAAAAGATTTCGATAAAGGACGTAAGATCATGGCTGCGATGATGCCACTGATGAACTTCCTTGATGGCGGCAAATTTGTGCAGTCGATTAAATACGGTTCTGAACTGGCAGGCCTGAAAGCAGGCCCGGTGCGCGCACCGCTGCAGGCACTGGAAGAAGAAGAGAAAGCGCAGTTGCAGGCCGTGATCGACGGTGTGAAACGCAATGTGGCAGCCGTTGCAGTGCTTTAAGGAGTGCGTATGAAACAGGTACAAACGCTGAGCGATGTGGTGAACGTGGCGCGAGAGCTGCGGTTCCCGGATCAGGCGTTCATTAACGGACGTTTTACTGCGGCGGTCTCCGGCAAAACACTGGAAACCACCAATCCTGCGACGGGTGAGATTCTGACGCACATCGCTGCTTGTGAAAGCGCGGATGTGAACCTGGCGGTACAAGGCGCACGCAGTGCCTTTGAAGCCGGCAGCTGGAGCCAGCTTCATCCCGGCGAGCGCAAAGCCGTATTACTCAAGCTAGCTGACTTACTGGAAAACGAAGTCACGCAACTGGCGGTAATGGAAAGCCTCGACAGCGGCAAACCGGTTAGCGAATGCCTGGCAGTGGACGTGCCAGAGACGATTCACGTGATTCGCTGGCATGCGGAAGCCATCGACAAGCTGTACGACCAGACCGCGCCGACCGGCAACGGGGCGATGGCGATGATCGTTCGTGAGCCGATTGGTGTGGTGGGCTGCGTGCTGCCATGGAATTTCCCGCTGCTGATGCTGGCGTGGAAAATCGGCCCAGCGCTGGCTGCTGGCTGCTCGGTGATTGTGAAGCCGGCGGAGCAAACTTCGCTAACGGCATTGCGCGTGGCTGAACTGGCGCATGAAGCGGGTATTCCAGCCGGCGTGCTCAACATCGTCACCGGTACCGGGAAAGAGGTGGGGGAACCCATCGGCCTGCATCCTGATATTGATATGGTGAGCTTCACCGGTTCAACTGCGACTGGACGCCGTTTCCTGCACTATTCCGCGGAATCGAATCTGAAGAAGATTGTGCTGGAATGCGGCGGGAAAAACCCGGCGCTGGTGTTCGATGATGCCGAAGATCTGGCCAGCGTTGCCGCCAATGTGTTAAACGGCGCATTCTGGAATATGGGTGAAAACTGTTCTGCAACTTCCCGACTGCTGGTGCAGGAAGGGGTTAAGGATAAATTACTCGCTCAGATCGCGGAGCAGATCGGTGAATGGCGTATGGGCAATCCGCTGGATCCAGAGAATCGTCTGGGCACCATGATCACCACCGATCATTTCTGCAAAGTCAGTGACTATCTGAAAACCGCGCGCAAAGAAGGATTACGCATCATTCAGGGCGGATTCACCGATCGCGGTATTTACGTGCAGCCGACCATTGTGGATGGCGTGACGCCGAAAAGCGCACTGTTCCGCGAGGAGATCTTCGGGCCGGTGCTGTGTGTCACCACCTTTAAAACGGAAGCCGAAGCCATTGCACTGGCAAATGACACTGATTACGGTCTGGCGGCATCGGTTTACACTGGCAAACTAAGCCGTGCTATTCGCGTATCACGTGCAGTGCGTGCGGGAACGGTGACGGTTAACTGTTTCGGTGAAGGTGATGCAACCACGCCATTTGGGGGTTATAAACAGTCTGGTTTTGGTGGACGTGATAAATCTGTATACGCACTTGATCAGTACACCGAGCTGAAAACCATCTGGATTGATGTGCCTGCTGAGTAAGCTTAATGCCCGCCACGGATGGCGGGTATGCCCTGGAAATAGGATAATTCTCTGCAGATGACGACTCGTTTTTTTCTTCTGTAACTCCTTGTAATATCATCATTCCCTTTTCTGTGATCCACCGCAGAATGCAAAAAATATCCCATAATTATTTTTGCTGTATACACACTTTTTCTGTAGGTTAAGCAGGAATCGCATGCGGAATGTCATCACAGGAGGTCACTTTGAGATCGGGAAAAGCAGCGTTATACGAAGATTTAAAACGCCTAATTTTGACCATGGAACTGGACCCAGACGAGTTGCTGGATGAAGCCAGCCTGACGGGACAATACGGTTTATCTCGCACGCCTGTGCGTGAAGTTTTCCAGCGACTGGCAGGAGAGGGTTACTTAGAAATCGTCGAAAAACGCGGCGTGCGCGTCATCCCGATGAGCCATTCCACACTGCGCAATTTCTTCCTCGTCGCACCGATGATCTACGCCGCTACCGGTCGCCTGGCGGTACAGAATTTTAAACCTTCCCAGCTGAAATCGCTGAAAGAGACGCAAAAGCGCTTCCGTAAAGCGGTGCAGACGCGTGATGCCGAAGCGCTGGCACTGGAGAACAATCGTTTCCATGAGATCATGGGCGAGATGGCTGCCAATCCCTATTTACAGCCTAGCCTGGGGCGCTTACTGATCGACCATTGCCGCATCGGCCACACCTTCTTCCGCCCGCAAAATGAAGACATGGAACGGCGCCTGCAGTTAGCTGCCGAACATCATGATGCCTTTATCAGCGCGATTGAAGCGCGTGATGAGCAGAAGGTGGTGGATCTGGTGTTCGAACATTGGGAGCTGTCACGCGAAAATATGGAAATATTTATCGCGCCGCAGGGATTAAAAGCGGACGATCTGGTGCAGTCACCGGAAGGGGATAAGCTGTAGTTTCAGGGTTGTCGATTTTGATACGATAAGGCGGCCTTATGGCCGCCTTGAAATGCGCAGAGTATTTTTAAACAACAGGGCTTACTCGTTGCCCCACTCATTCAAAAAATTGGCAATCTCATCGATTCGCACCGCTTGAATACCCGCTTCACGGGCCATCTCTTGCTGCGACTCTTCGCTAATCTCTTCGTTATTGCTAAGACGAGTCAGTAACAGCTGGAAGTAGTGCGCCAGTGCATCGAGTTCTGCTTCGCTCACATCGTGTTCAGATTCCGACGCGTATTCTTCAGCAATGTCATAATACTTCAGTGGAATATTGTTATTCATTATCAGCTCCCCTTTAAACTTTGAGCATTTTCACTGCGGCATCAATGTCGATCTCATCTTCAGTAAAGATCAGCGTCGTCCCCTGGAAAGTGGTCACCGCCAGTTTTTTTACTGAGCGCATTTCATCAGGCTTAACGTCTGTCTTGGGTTTGATGTTGTTCATCAGAAGGCCCACCGACAGAACGGTGTTTTCTTTATCAATGCGGGTATCAACCGGCTCTTCTTCACTGTAAACCACGAAGGATTTAATCGATGTGAGCTTCAGACGCTCACCGGCGATAAAGATGTATTTGCTGTCCGGTATCACTTTCACCGAAAAGGCCGATAAACCTTTGTTATTGGTGGTCGGTTCGAACGTCACTGCCGCGTCTTTTTTAATCAGATCAGGGTTGGCGACCTTAATCACATGGAAATAACGGTTGTCTCCGTTTTCATCTTTGATAAATCCAAAACCTTTGTCTTCAAACCAGGTTGTGATCGTTCCGTTCATCGCCATTACCGCCTACTTAATCGTTAATCTAATCAGTTTTTTGCAGCGCGCAGTGTAAAGCACATTGCCTGCGCAGACTACGCCTTTGCTGTAAGTCTGGACGATAAATTTCTGCTGTGCGAGCGCGAGCCTGTGAGAAGAGGGCAAAATTCGTCAGCCCGCTGAAAATTGGTTATCATCCGCTCCCACTTCCCAGCCTGGCAGTCCGATGTCCACCATTAACGATACCTTTATAGCTCCGCCGTGTTCTGAAGAGATCTCGATTCTCTATCAGGATGAGCATCTGGTATTGATCGATAAACCCACGGGGCTACTCAGCCTTTCAGGTAAAAATCCGCAAAATCTGGATTCCGTGCATCACCGGTTGGTGAAGTTATTCCCCGGCTGCACCTTAGTGCATCGCCTCGATTTCGGGACATCCGGATTAATGGTGGTGGCGCGCAACAAAGCGATCAACGCCTTGTTGTGCCAGCAGTTTAGCCAGCGCAGCGTGACTAAAATTTACACGGCGCTATTGTGCGGACATCTCAACCATAATGAAGGATTGATTGACGCCGCGATAGCAAAAGACCCGGCGCTGTTTCCGTTGATGTCGATTTGTGCCGAGACGGGGAAGCCTGCGCGTTCGCGCTATCAGGTAATAGAACGCTTAACTCGTGAAGGGGATAATGGCGTGATATTGCCGGTTACGCGGGTGCAGCTATTGCCAGAGACGGGCCGCACCCATCAATTGCGTATCCATTGCCAGCAATTGGGCCATCCGATTCTTGGCTGTGATCTGTATGGAGGATTGCTGCAGCCGGGTACGGAAAAAACACCCCGGCTGATGCTGCACGCCAGTGAATTACATTTTGTCCATCCCATTAGCGGGGAGAACATCACTGCGCGTCATGCCAGCCCGTTTTGACACGGGCGGCATTCATTACCACATCAAATCATCCGGCACTTTGAAGTCCGCGTACGGATCGTCTTCATCCTGCTCTTCCTGACTCAATGCACTGTTCAATACAATGCTATCTGCATCACGCTGCGCAATTTTATCAGCCACGCTGGAGGGAATAATAGCGTATTTGCTTTCGCCACTGCTATCCGCAGCCAGGCGCGCAATTGCCAGACGGCCGTTGATCAACTGTGTTTGCGTGGTTTTATCCACGGCGATTTTTTTGATTAAGTTGTTATCGGTGAAGTTGAAATCAATCGTCCCTTTGGCAACGGTGATCGCGTTCATTTCGATCAGTTGCTTAACCTGCGCTTTGTACTCTTTGGACAAAGTGGCTTGCTTCTGCTGCTCACTTAGCTGCTTATCACGCTCAATTTGCGCTTTTTTATTCTCTTCCACCGCTTCGCGCGCTTCACGTGCCTGCACACGAGACTTCTTGGCAGTGCGCTGCACTTTGGCCATTTTCTTGGTGGAAACTAATCCAGCTTTGAGCATCTGCTCTTGTAAGGTGAGTTTTGTCATCTTCGTCTCTAAAATCCGTTAAAACCTGGCCGGATTATACCTGTAATGCGAAGGCTGATCACGGCGAGGTTCGAGATCCTGATAAATCGTCGTATCAGCGCAGGAGTAATGCCAGCAAGGCAATCAGAGCGGGAAGGGCCTGCACGTAGAGAATTTTGCGGCTGGCGGTCATCGCGCCGAAGATTCCGGCAATCAACACACAGATGAGGAAAAACAGAGTGACAGGCACACCGTTTTCTCCCAGCCATAACCCCCAGAGTAAACCCGCCGCCAGAAAACCGTTATAAAGGCCCTGATTAGCCGCCAGCACACGGGTTTCGCGCGCAAAGTTTTCACTGAGCTTAAAGGCTTTACGACCAGTATTCGTCTCCCACAGAAACATCTCCAACACCAAAATGTAGATATGAATCACGGCGACGAGAGCAACAAGGATATTGGCTAACACGTGAGTCCTTATTTTGAATTGAGATTCTTTAAAATAAATTTTTTTGGATTAAATTCAGGCCACAAAAATTGGAATAATTTACTCTTAAACAATTCAACTGAGCGAAAAGAATAATCCATCTGAGATATGGGGCATCACAACTCACTGTAGATGCTCCAAATGACTGGATTGCTATCAGCATACTCTTCTTCACTTCGGTTTTGCGCTATATTGGCAGCACTAACACCCGAATATCTCTGAGAAACAGGTAACATTGGCAATGGCTCTGATCCCGAAAAACTATGCACGGCTGGAAAGCGGCTACCGTGAGAAAGCATTAAAAATCTATCCATGGGTTTGTGGACGCTGCTCACGTGAATTTGTTTACTCCAATCTGCGTGAACTCACCGTGCATCATATCGATCACGATCATACTAACAACCCGGAAGATGGCAGTAACTGGGAATTGTTGTGTCTCTTTTGTCACGACCATGAGCACTCTAAGTACACCGAAGCTGACATGTACGGCACCAGAGTGGTGGCCGGGGAAGATGCGCAGAACGATGTAGAAGCAGCAACCTATAATCCCTTTGCTGATTTAAAATCGATGTTAAATAAGAAGAAATAATCGGCACTGATCATTGATGCTGCCAGCATGCCGAACAGAGGCTGGCAGCCTTTACCGTTTGATTTACTGGCGTAACTTCTCTAAAAGTTGCTCAGCCCCTTTATCAATTCCTGTCTCTGCTGCACTAAGTGAACCAAAAGTCGCACCCACGTTCATCGCATTTGGATATTGTTCCGCAACGTACGCCAGTAAGAGTTCGTTTGATGCCGCATCTTTCACCTCCACGGCGAAATTCACGTAGCCACTCATCAAGCCACGTCCTCCACGTACCGACTGAACGATATTGTATGGGCCGCCGGCTAAATCAAACTTTGTGAATGTGCCGATCACTTGCGGCGTGGTATCGGCGCCGGTCAGCGTCAGTTTCAATTTGAGCGCAGGAGCCGCCCCGGCAGGGTGATTGGTGATGAATTTTTCTGCTAGCACATCCTCAAATTTCTTACGCATATATTCAGCCAGTTGACGACGTTCATCCACAGACAAGTCATTGAATTGCGCATCATTGCCGCTGTAAATGTCGACCGGTTCAATGGTGATGCTGCGATATTTGCTCCAGTCTACGGGAGCGGCATAACGAAAGGGAATGCGATCGCTATCGTCAGAGGTATTCGGCGACATGCGTGATGCTGACGCGATACCAGCATATTTCACCGGGCTGGTGGAGGAACAACCGACAGCGGTAAAAGCGGCCGCTACTACAAGGCTACGACACAACGGGCTGAACAAACGACTCATGTTGAGGCTCTCCGATATAAGTTATAAATGAACTGTACGGTTTAGTTAATATCAGTTAGCATAAATCTGTCAAGAAGAGGTTTCAGGGTGTGACATCGTGATGCGGGGGCTGAGAGGTGAGTGCAAGACGTTCGTTAGTGTCGGGTGAAAGAGTTAACGGAAACTATGCAGGATGATGGCCGTATTAGCGGCAATTTTGCTATTGCTCTTCCGCGCCATCCGCAATTTAGGCGAGATACTTCATCTCTGGCAATCAGGCATAAAACAAAGCCGTTTTTATGCGGTCAGGGTTTGGGGGGCGCGCCGCAAACCCTTAGTGATGCTGCTGATTATCGACACCATTGTGGTGGTGGCGCTTATTTGCATTCTGTCAGCCAGAATTCAGATGTTGTGAGCAGCACCTCTGAGGAACAACGAAACGGCGTTTTGCACCATAGTCGTCACCTCACTTTTGGTATAATTCGGCAACGTTCGCTGAAGGAATAATTCATCGACTTCAGCTTTTACTAAAGCCGAAAATTGTTTGGCGCGTAAGGCTGGTGTGCCGTCAATTAATTCCCCGCTGGCGATGTGATGCTCCATTACCGCCGTCAGGGCGTTCATACTCTCACGTACCCCGGACTCATGAAAAAGCGCGCCGATATCGGAATGGCCCGCTTCACCGACCACCATTCTGTACAACTGCAGAGCCTTCCAGTCTGATGTCAGCGCGCCCAGCATACCTTCACCAAAACGCTGTAACTTTTCACTTAACAACAGGGATTGAGTCTCCGGGTGGTTAAGTTCATCAGCCGCACGCATCAGAAAATTTGTACTAAAACATCTGACAACGGCTTCAAACAGGCTCTCTTTAGAAGCGAAGTAATTATAGAGTGTCGCCTTCGAGCAACCGGCCTGCTTTGCTACGCCATCCATTGAGGCTCGCTCATATCCTTGTTCCAGGAACACGGCTGAAGCGGCGTTGATAATGTCAGTTCTCTTTTGTTCGGTTAGCGTGCGCATCACTCTCTCCTCTGTCGGCGATAAATATTAACAAAACCGGCTGGTTCATTAAAGGAGAGAGGATGGTGGATTCGATGTCTGGAAAATGTCGAGTGAAACCTTAATTGCCACGAAGGGATGTGCGCTGCACAAGCAACACGCTGATTAAAACGATGATCAGTCCGACAAAAGCCGTACCGCTCATCACCTGAGATAACACTACCCAGCCGAGCAGCACGGCGGTGATCGGGCTGAGCAAACCGAGCGATGCCACCGCAACGCTCGGCAGGCGGCCAATTCCCCTGAACCACAACCCGTATGCCACAAATGCACCGGCCAGGGAGAGATAGGCATAAGCGGCCCATTGTGGCAGGGTCAGTGTGGGCAGTGGGGCGTCAATCAGCCACGCTGCGGGTAGCAACATTATTCCACCCAGTATCAGCTGCCAGCCGGTGAGGGCCATCACCGGCAAATCCATTTTCCAGCGGCGAGTCAGCCATACGCCTGTGGCCATACAGGTCGCGCCCAACAACGCGGCCACAATGCCGACGGGTTCGAACACCGTTTGCGGAGAGAGTAATAGCAAGGCCATACCAACAACCCCGGCCAGCGCGGCCCATAAAGTGATTCTTGCTGGCGCCCGATGTTCAACTCCCCATGCCAGTAACATCAACAGCAGCGGTTGTATCGCGCCCAATACGGCAGCAAGCCCGCCGGGCAGTCGATAGGCAGCAACAAATAACAGTGCCTGGAAAACACCGATATTCAGCGCACTAAGAATAATGAGCCGTCCAATATCACGGTTGGCGGGCAGGCGACGAGTGAACAGCAACAACAATACCCCTGCCGGAAGTACCCGAATCAGCGCCGCCGTAAAAGGGCGATCGGGTGGCAGAAATTGTGTTGTGACGATGTAGGTCGATCCCCAGATAGCCGGGGCCAGGGCAGTCAATATCACGTCACGCCAATACGAAAGAGAGAAAGAGGATTGCATCATTTTGCCTTTATCTTCAATTCAAGATAAAATTAGTGTGTCCACCAATTACCTTGAAGTCAAGATAAATGAATGATCCATCTGAAACCCGATCTGATGCCGTCGATCTCATCCTTCAGCAGTGGCAGCGCGAGCGGCCAGATTTAGACTGCAGCCCGATGGGGCCGATTGGACGTCTCAAGCGTTGCACGGCGCTGATTGAACAGCGACTTGAAGAAGCTTTTGCCGAGTTTGAATTGTGCATGTGGGAGTTTGATATGCTGGCAACACTGCGCCGTGCCGGAGCACCTTATAGTTTAAGTCCTACCGAGTTGTTTTCGACGCTAATGGTCACCTCGGGCACCATGACGCATCGCTTAAAACGCCTTGAATCCAGAGGGCTGATTACCCGACAGGTAAATGCAGAGGATGCGCGAAGCATGCTGGTGCAATTGAGTCAGGACGGGCTGGCGTTAATCGACCGCGCGGTTGAAAAACACGTGGATAACGAAAGAAAGATTTTGTCTGGGCTCTCTCCTGAAGTGCTGATGGCACTGGATAGCCACCTGTCGGGTTTACTGCAATCGCTTGAAGGATCCCATCAGCGCTAATTGCCCCATTCTCACGCGTCAGCGTTGTGACGTCGTAATGAGTATTCCCCCTATCAGGCCACCAAATTTATTTCAGGTCCGGTGCTGTGGCGTAAGTTGAGCACACCGGATCCCTCTAACGCTTCCTTGCCAATCCCCGCGCCTGAACCCCCGATTTTTTGCGATCCATAACACAATCGTATCGTGATCATATTGACAACATTTCATGAGATTCAGTAAAACTTTATACATCAGGTATACATGATAAATACCCGTGAAATTCATTAAATACTTACGCTTTACACCTCTAAAAAACCCTACGTTGTACGGGCAATCCGCCAGTACAAACAATGAAAACGTGTATTGGAGTAACGGAATTGCAAAAGATCACCTCACTGCCTGCCGATGATTCGATGCCGGGTTGGTTTCATACCAGTGCAGCTCGTACGCCACGCCCGGCGCATATTGGTCAGAAAAAAACACGCTTCGCGATTGTGGGGGCGGGCTTAACGGGCCTGGCGGCTGCGCGACAATTAGCGCTGAATTTCCCCAATGATGAAGTGGTGCTGATCGAGGCGCAGGAAGTGGGATATGGATCGGCAGGACGTAACGCTGGTTTTGCCATTGACGTACCCCATGATATCGGCGCGAAGGATTACATTGGCGACGTCACCATTGCGAATAAAGTTCTGAAGCTGAATACATTAGGGCAAAACTATCTGCGTCAGATTGTGCAGGAACACGGCATCGAATGTCAGATGACCGAATCCGGTAAATATCAGGCATCAGTCGGTGAGCAGGGCACGGCGATTCTCGAAGCCTATCGTAGCGGATTGGCAAAGATCGGGCGCGAATCCGAAATGATCTCGGGTAAAGATCTGCCGGATCACATTGGCACTTCTTATTACAAGCAGGCGCTATTTATTCCCGGCACCATCTTGTTGCAGCCTTCAGCATTGGTAAAAGGTCTGGCGGATAATCTGCCCGCGAACGTCACGCTGTACGAGTACACACCCATCACGTCGATTGACTACGGTGACAAAGTGACGTTGGTGCATGACAAAGGGAGCATCACCGCTGATACGTTGATCCTGGCTAATAACGGTTTTGCGTCGCACTTTGGTTTCCTGCAGCGCCGTTTGCTACCGACTTTCCTTTACGGCAGCCTGTCACGTCAGTTGACTGAAGAAGAACAAGCGCGTTTAGGAGGCAAAGCGGTGTGGGGGGTGATTCCGGCGCATCCGTTTGGCAGCACCATTCGTCGCACAGTGGATAATCGTATTCTGGTGCGCAACAGTTTTAGTTTCCATCCGGATGGACGACCACGCGAGAAATACCTTAAGCAGTATCTGGAAAACCATCGCAAATCGTTTGAACGCCGTTTCCCAATGCTGCCGCAGGTGGATTTTGAATACACCTGGAGCGGAGCGATCTGCCTGTCAGAAAACCACGAAGGCTTCTTTGGCAAACTGGCACCGAATGTTTATGGTGCGCTGTGCTGCAATGGGTTGGGCATAACGCGCGGCACGGCAACCGGCAAATTGATTGCCGATATGATCGCAGGTGAGAAAAACGAACTGATCGATTTCCTCACCCAATCACCGGGTCCAAACCGCACGCCAGCTGAGCCTTTCCTCTCGATTGGCGTGAACTCGGTGTTGAAGTGGGGCCAATACCGCGCAGGCATGGAAGTATAAGGTTTTCCTTTATCCTGGTTAAGTCGATCACCCTGTCGCCGTCAGCAATGGCGGTGCAGTGGCAGGGCGCACCGACGCCAGCAACTGCTGCGTATACGCATGCACCGGACGCTGCCAGATCTGCTGATGGTCGCCATGCTCCACAATCTCGCCTTGATACATCACCATCACTCGATCCGCGATGTATCGAACCACCGCCAGATCGTGGGAGATAAACAGCAGCGACAGGTTACGCTGCTGTTTCAAACTCACCAGCAGATTCAAAATTTGCGCCTGAACCGACACATCCAGCGCTGACACCGGTTCGTCGCAAATCAGCAAATCCGGGTTGAGCATCAGCGCGCGGGCAATGCCAATACGCTGACGCTGCCCACCAGAAAACTCATGTGGATGGCGTTTCAGTACGTTTAATGGCAAGCCAACCTGCTCAAGCATTTCATGCACGGCACGCAGTTGCTCAGCGTGCGAGCCTCTGGCATGAACGCGTAAAGGTGTTCGTAGAATCTCTTCCACCGTATGGCGTGGATTGAGTGAGGAGAACGGGTCCTGAAAGATCATCTGGATGCGCGGCCGCCATGCCGCACGCTGACGGTTGTTAAGATGATCTAACCGCTCACCGGCGAAATGAATCTGGCCGCTATCCGGTTTTAACAATCCTAATAGCAGGCGCGACAGCGTTGATTTACCACAGCCAGATTCGCCCACCAGCCCCAGTGTCTCCCCGGGTTGGATATGCAATGACACATCCCGCACTGAAGCGCTGCCCGCTGGCATGGAAGGATAACGAAACTGCAACTCATCAAGCGCCAGCAGTGGTGCGGCCTGCGCATCAATCGCCGGTAGCGCGTGGGCTTCCGGTATCACAAGTCGCGGCGGGCCATCTGCTTGATGCACGATCTCTGTCAGGCGGCGCTGACGGTAATGCGGTGTTTCCCCTGCATGTAATGAAGCCGCCAGCAGTCCACGGCTGTAGGGATGTACCGGTTGATGGAACAGCGCGGCCTTGCTGCTCTCTTCGACTTTTACGCCGCGATACAATACCGCCACGCGATCGGCATATTGCTCGACTAACCCCAGATCGTGAGTGATAAACAGTACGCTCATGCCAAGTTCATGGCGCAGGCGATCCAGCAGCTCCAGAATCTGACGCTGCACGGTGGCATCCAACGCGGTAGTGGGTTCATCGGCAATCAACAACTTCGGTTCGCAGGCAATTGCCATGGCAATCATGATGCGCTGGCGCTGACCGCCAGAGAAATGGTGTGGATAATCATCAACGCGTTGCTGTGCGTGAGCAATATTCACCTGCTCCAGTAAGGTAATGGCACGCTGACGCGCCTCATGCCGGTTCAAGCCAAGATGTAACTGTACGCTTTCGGCTAACTGTTGTCCGACGGTTAGCACCGGATTCAGCGAGGTCATCGGATCCTGAAAAATCATGGCGATGGACTTGCCACGTAGCCGTCGTAATGTGGCTTCCGGCTGTGCCAGTAGATTTAACCCCTGGTAGTGAATCTCACCTTCCAGCGTGGCGGCTGGCGGCGTTAACCGCAAAGCCGCCAGGGCACTGATCGATTTGCCACTCCCCGATTCGCCAACCAGCGCCAGCATCTCGCCAGGCTGCACACTGAGATTGAGATCCTGTACCGCATAACGCCCTTCAAAATGGACAGAGAAGTGACGAAACTCCAGTATCGCGCTCATTGAGATGCTCCTTTACGACGCGGATTGAGCCAGTCATTGAACGCATCGCCTAATAAATTCAACGCCAGTATGGTCGCGGCCAGTGCACTGCCAGGCAGCACTGCCAGATACCAGGCGTTCTGCAATGACTGGCGACCATCGCCAATCATGCCGCCCCAACTGATGCGATTGGGATCGCTGAAGCCGAGAAAACCTAATGAGGACTCTGTCAAAATGGCGCTGGCCATCATCACGGATAGCGTGACGATCAAGGTAGGCAGCAGATTGGGCAGCACTTCACGTAACAGAATCCGCAGTGGGCTGTAACCCAGCGTTTGTGCCGCGAGCACAAATTCCTGATGACGCAGCAGACGGCACTCAGCCCGCACCAGCCGCGCAATCATCGGCCAGCTCGCGACACCAATCGCGCCAGCAATGTAATTCACCGTGGGATGTCCAATCGCGACCAGTACCACCACCAGTAAAAAAGCCGGGAAGGTCTGAAACAGCTCGCTGATACGCGTGACGATGCGGTCGGTTTTGCCACCGAAATAGCCTGCGCTGGCCCCGGCGATCAGGCCAATCACCACGCTCACCATCACCGCGATAGTGCCGATTTGCAGAGAAACCCGCGCGCCATGAAAAATTCCGGCGGCCACATTGCGCCCGAGAGAATCAGTGCCCAGCGGAAATTGCGCATCATCACCCGGCCAGAGAAACGGTTGAGCCGCCATCTCCAGCGGGTCACCGGGATACAACCAATCGGCCAGTAATGCCATCAGCAGCACCACAGCCAATAGAAGACTGCCCAGCACCACTTCCAGCGTTCGAAACCAACGACGCCAGGCGGATAATGGCGTGAAAGAGAGTGTGAGGGCTTTCATGCATGACCCTCCATACGCGGGTCAATCAGGCTTTGCAGCACATCGACCAGCACATTCACAATCACCACCATAAAAGCGGACAGCAGTAGAATGCCCAGCACCACATTGAAATCACGTGCCACGATGGCTTCCATCGCCAGACTGCCTAATCCTGGCCAGCTAAATACGGTTTCAATCACGGCGGCACCGCCCAACAGATTGCCAAAATACAAGCCTGCAACAGTGGTTACTGGCGTAAGCGCGCAGCGCAGCATATGGCGCAGTACGATGCGCCACGGTGCCAGACCTTTGGCGTGCGCAGTGCGGATAAAATCCTGATCGGCGACGTCCAGCAACGCGGTGCGGGTCAGGCGGGCGTAAATCGCGATGAAATAACTGCTGAGCGCCAGCACTGGCAACAGCGCGTGTTGCAGTTTATCCAGCAACGCGCCACCGGCCGAGAGATTGGCCCCAATCGTTTGGTTGCCGCCACTGGGTAGCCAGTTAAGTTGCACCGAAAACAGCAGTAACACCAGCAATCCAATCCAGAATCCGGGCAAGGAATATAACAGCAGGTTCACCAGCGTCAGCAGACGGTCAGGCCATTTATTGGCCCAGAAGGCCATGACGACACCGAAACCAATCCCGATCACCAACGCAACGGCTTGTGCCAGCAGCATCAGCAATAACGTATCGGGTAAACGGCCAAGTATCAGCCCGGTGACATCGGTGCCAAAGCGCGGAGAGTAACCGAGGCTGAAGTGAGCAAGGTGCCACAGATAGTTCCAGAACTGCGTCAGAACAGGTTGATCGAGACCGTATTCGGCCCGCAACCACGCCATGGTTTCGGCGGAGGCACTGCCAGACTGGCTGGCCATCACATCCACCACATCGCCGGGTACCAGTTGCAGTAAAACGAATACCACCAGCACGATCCCCAACGCAGCGGGAACCGCCTGAATCAGTGCATCACGCAGTGCATAGAGTACGCGCCGGGTGGTGCGTGACAGCGGCCGTACGGGTTGGCGATCGGCTGCGTGGCTGCGCGACATTAAAGGGTCCATTGTGCCCCCCGATCCCAATGCGGAGGGCGCAAAGCCGCCTGAAAGCTGTTTACCAGCGTCAGTGTGTCATACACCGGAAGGCCAAAGCGTGCCTGCAATAGCGCGCTAAACGGCGCAAGGTTGGTGCATTCCAGCAGCAGTGCGCCGCTGTTGGGGAAGCGTTGTAAAGCGCTTGCCGCCGCATTAAGCACTTCATCGGCCATGGTTGCCCAGTTGACGCTACTGTCGCCTTCGCGGATAGAGCGCACAAACTCAGAATCTGCTGGCATACCGGCCACCTGTGCCTCTGCGGGAATGCCCACACGGGTCAGATAATCCGCTTTTAGCGTGCTCTCATCGAAAGTCAGAATTAGCGGAGGGCGGTTAGCCGGCAGGATCTGGCGCAGGCTGACATACTGCAACAAACTGCTGGTGACGATGGGCACCGGTGACCAGGCCGCCAGTTCCTGTTGATACCAGGAAAGGTAGCCGCAGCTGGTGGTGAGCCCATCAACACCCTGATCAATCAAGGTCTGAGCGGCACGTTTAAATGGCTCCAGCAGGGCGTGCTCGCCCAAATGCCCCATGCGCTGAGGAATGGCCTCGTCCACCACCTGATAGCGCACCGGAAATCGCCAGGTTTGCGGATTGCCAATATCGCCCTGGTAGCGACGAAAAGCAGTTTTGACCATCAGAATGCCAATGGTGGCGGGTTGGTGTATGGATTGCGTCATGATTGTGATCCCTGGAAATACCGAAAGGCATAATAAAGATTGACGTTAACAAAGGGGGCTGACGGGAAGAATCAATTAAAAGCGCAAAAGTTTTGCGCTTTTCTGATAACGACAAGCGGCAGCGTTAATCTGCCGGTTTAATTATTGTTACGAGCGCTACATTATTTGGCTGTCTTATCGATCCATACGCTGGACAAATTACCTTCCAGACCATCGGCAGTAGGCGAGTCATCATGGACTTGTTTACTTCTGATGGTGATAAATTGCGGAGAGGCCAGATTAATATCCGGCAGTTCCTGTTGCACGATGTCCTGGAATTGCTGAAATTCCGCAACGCGCTTCGCCGCATCATTCTCGGTTTGTGCCGCTTCCAGCAATTGATCAACCTGAGGATTCTGGTAATGAGAGATATTGGTAAATGGCACACCCGGACGGTAGTTCTTTGACCAATACAGGCGCTGCACGCCTACGGTGGGATCGTACAGGTTGGCATACTGATCGATGGAGAAGGAAAAATCGCGTTGAGTAAATACGCGTGTGGCGTAGGTCGACAGATCCTGCGAACGCAATGTCACCGCGATGCCCACGCGAGCGAGTGCGGACCGGACAAATTCAGCGTTGCGGCGGAAGGTGTCGTCGAAGGTGCTGTAATCCAGCGTGACGCGCAGGCGCACGCCGTCATCGCCTTTCTTATAACCCGCCTCATCCAGCAAGGCGTTTGCTGCTGCCAGATCGTATTGATAAGGGGAAGGCTTATTGCTATGGAATGCTTTCAGGTTAGGCCCAACAGGCGTTTCTGTGGGGGTGGCATAGCCAAAATAAACCACATTCAATAGCGCCTTGCGGTTAATGCTGTGCGCAATCGCCTGACGCACGCGCAGGTCTTTAAACAGCTTGTCATCCAGGTTGAAGTGGATCGAGGCCACGCTGTTGGAGTAGTTATAGCCTTTGGTTTCAGATTCTAATTTGGGGTTTTCCTGCAATCGCTTCAGCTCGCTGAGCGCGACCGGCGTACGATAGCCAATATCAGCCTGACCGGTTTGCAACGCCAGTGAACGTACGGTGGGATCGGTCGAAAACTTCACTACCAGCTGGTCGATATAAGGTTTTGGCGCATCCCAATAGTTAGGGTTGCGTTTATAGAGAATGTAGCTGCCACGCTCCCATTTTTCGAAAATATACGGCCCGGTACCAATCGGTGCATTGTTGTTAGGATTTTTCAGCACATCACCGTTTTCATAGATGTGCTTAGGCAGAATCGGCGTTTCTCCAGCGGCAAACGCGGTGATCAAATAAGGTGCCGGATGGCTAAGCACCAGTATCGCAGTCAGATCGTCCGGCGTTTCGATGCTGGTGACATTGGCAAAGGTGGATTTGGCGCGCGGATGGGTTTTCTTTAGTAGATCGAGAGAAAAGGCCACATCGGCAGAGGTAAAGGGCTGACCATCATGCCATTTCACCCCTTTACGCAGATGGAAGGTATAGCGCTTGCCGTCTGGGCTGATTTCCCAGGAAGTAGCCAATTGTGGTAGCGGATGGAGATTATAGTCGTAGGTCAGTAAACCTTCATTGACCTTGGCGCTGGTGGCAATCACAGGTTGCGCAACTGTTGCCAGCGCGACCAGTGCTGACGGTTCACTGGGTAAAATTAGCGTCAGCGTCCCGCCTTTTTGTGGCGCTTCCGCTTGAGCTGAAATAATACTAAGCGTTCCCATTAGTGTAATAAATAAAATTCGACTTAAACGTCGCAATGCATTCATTTCGCGAACCCTTTTGTGAGAATAATAAATATGCTGCAGGCTCGGGGAAATTAGCAGGTAAGGGTGGGGTTGACTATTAAGTAAAATGGGATTGGATTGCAGTCATTCAGATATTAACATAATGACGTGATGATGAAGTCAGGTCGTTATTAATAACGACCTGACTTCATCATCACATTACAGTGATTACCACTTCATCTCGCCAGTATTCACTTTAGAACTGAGTTCGAGCGAACTTTCATCCGGCAGCTTCGGATAGGCTTTTTTCATCGCCTCAATCACGTCTGCTGACCCCTTGTGCTGTTGGAGTGCTTTTTCAAAGGTTTGCAGATAATTAAGGGTAAATGTCACCGCGCCATCGCCCGCCGGACGTGTGCCGATGTAGTGTCCTGGAATGACCACTTTCGGTTTAAGCTGCTTAATTTCTTTGAGCACGCTGCGCCACTGCTCACGGCTGGCTGGCGTTTGTGTATCCGCGGTCCAGACGTGGATGCCCGCTGCCACGGCGGTGCCACCCAGCACGGCCTTATTAGCTGGGATCCACAGGTAAGCGGATTTATCACCCGCATGGCGCAGTTCAATACGTTCACCATCCACGCTAAACGAAGTCTGATGGGTGGTCTGTGGTACATAAAGTTGGGTAGGCGCACCACCCGGCATTTTCGGGCCCCAATACGCTAACTTGGCGGCTTTAGTGGCTTCGATATGCTCAACCACTGTTGGTGCTGCGACAATTTTCACCTGAGGGAAGGCTTTGACGATGGGCTCCAGGCCAAAATAGAAATCAGGATCGCCTGAGGTAATCAGGATTTGCGTGAGTTTTTTGCCGCTGGCTTTGATCATCTCTACCAGTTTCTCGCCGTCTTTCGGGCTGAATTGTGCATCGACCAACAGCGCTTCATGTGGCCCGGTAATCAGCGTTGACGACACCGGAAACACGCCTTGTTCCTGTGGATTGTAAACTGCCAATTGCAATGGGGCAGCAAACGCCGGGCCGACTGCCAGTGCGAGCACCAACGTCAGTGACTTCATCTTCATCTCATTTTCCTTTCAGTGCCAACATGGCTGGTAAGCACATCATTGTAAGGATTTTGCTGTCTGCTAGAATTCCCGCAAATAGAGATGATCAGTTTCATAAAACGATCAGATGGAGAGCAGATGGACAGAGTCACAGCCGCTTCAGTATTTAATCGCATTTGCGAACTAGGCAGCCTGAGTGCCGCAGCGCGGGCGCTGAATATCTCCCGGCCGATGGTCAGCCGTTATCTGGATGAAATGGAGAAATGGGCAGGGGCACGTTTACTGCACCGTTCATCACGTCGCCTGACCATCACCCCGGCCGGCGAAAAAGTGCTGGAGAAAACCCGTACGCTGGCTCGTCTGTCTGATGAGATCGCCGGACAGGGTGAACCGGGAGAACCGCAGGGCACATTACGCGTCGCCTGTGCGCACTCCACCGCGACTCATATTCTGGGGCCGATGATCCCGGCATTTCTGGCACGCTTTCCATTGTTGCGAATTGAATTAGAAATCAACAATCAACCGGTTAGCCTGGTAGGTGAGCGTATCGATGTAGCGGTAAGGATCACTGACAATCCGGAACCGGGCGCGATTGCCCGTCGGCTTGGCGAATGTGTTTCAGTGGTATGCGCATCACCCGATTATTTGCGCAAACATGGCAATCCTGAAACGCCGCAGGATTTAAGCCAGCATAATTGCCTGCACTATAGCCGCTTTGCCGGGCAGAGTTGGCAGTTTAACGATGCCAATGGCGATGCCCTGAGCACAGCCGTAAGCGGAAATTTCAGTGCCGGCATCTCATCGGTATTGTGCGATGCCGCCATCGCCGGATGTGGGCTGGCCATGGTGCCAGAAATGGAGGCGCGCGCCGGGATAGAAAAAGGTCAGTTGCAATGTGTACTGCCGGACTTTACGCCAAAAACTCTCGGTATTTATGGTTTGTATATGTCGCGAGAACGCCAACCCGCCGCGCTACGGCTGTTTCTTGATGCGGTGCAGCAACAACTGGCTTCATAAATACATTACGCATAACGTCATACAGTTGTGCTATGTCTTGAGAATCTCACACGCAAGGAGAACTCAAGATGCGTATTCCCGATTACCCCTCGCAACATAATGAACAGTGGGCACAAGTCGATAATTACTTTGCAAACGCATTGGCAGCCGAGGATGTGGCGCTGAAAGCTGCATTAGCGCATAACGCTGCTCAGGGCTTACCGGTGCACGATGTTTCGGCATTACAGGGCAAATGGCTGGCATTGATGGTGACGATAACAGGTGCAAAGCGCGTACTGGAAATTGGCACATTAGGTGGATACAGCACAATCTGGATGGCTCGGGCGCTACCGGAAAACGGCCAAATTATCACGCTCGAATTCAATCCCCATCACGCTGAAGTGGCCCGTCACAACCTGGCGCTGGCACGTGTTCACGATCGTGCAGAAGTGATCGTTGGCGCTGCATTGGATAGCTTGCCGATGCTGACTGCGCCGTTTGACCTGATCTTCATTGATGCCGATAAAGTCAATAATCCTCACTATCTTCACTGGGCATTGAAACTTGCTCGTGTTGGGACCGTGATCATTGCAGACAACGTGGTACGTGGAGGGGCGGTAGTCGTTGCTGACAGTGAGGATCGTAATGTCAACGGCCTGCGTGAGTTCGTCGATATGATCAACCAGGATAATCGATTGGAAGCCACGGCACTGCAGACGGTTGGCGAAAAAGGCTGGGATGGAATGATCATGGCGGTGGTGAAAAGTTTATAAGCGTTTGAATGCTTATCATGTCTTTCAACCAATACCATCGAACGTAAATGGCCGGCACTGCCCACTTGGCTCGCACCCAGCAGGATGCAAACCATGAAGCTCTGGCAAATTGCGAGCAGTATCGTGAGAAGGAAGAAGCGGCGTGCACCATTTACGCCGCTGGAGATCAACGCTCAGCGGCGAAATGACGCGCTAGGCGATGGGCGTGACTTGCATAAAGTGCATGATCGCCACCAGTGTAACGATCGACAGCACCGTGGAGATGAGGATCGCGCCAGAAGTGATTTGCGCATCACGCCGATAATACTCAGCCAGCATAAAGGGCCCGGTGCCGGTGGGCAGTGCCGCCAGCAGAATCGCCATGTTGGTGAGATCCTGCGGCAGGTGAAACAGCCAGACGGCTAAAATCCAGGTCAGCAGCGGCTGCATCACCAGCTTGGCCACCACGACCAGGCCCACCGTGGTGAAACTCATTTTCGCCGCGGTGGGCAATTCGCTGGCTTTGGCTTTTTGTCGGCTGGCTAGAAACACCCCTAAACACACCAGCGCGCAAGGGCTGGCCGCACCGCCGAGCAATTTCAGGAAAGTTTCAACGCTATCTGGCATGGTCAAACCTGCGCTGGAGCATGCTGCGCCTAGCAGCGGAGAGATAATCAGTGGATTTTTCAAAATGGCGCGCAGTACTTTAATCGCCAGTCGATGAAATTCACGTTCACTCTGCAAACCAATCTCGATCATCGCGATGGCAATCGCGAACAGGATACACGCCACCACAATAGTCGCCGTGGTGGTGGGGATCAGGCTGCTTTTACCAAAAATCAGTAACAACAACGGGAAGCCCAGATAACCGGTGTTGGGATAGGCGGCGGCAACGCCATCGACACTGGCATCGGCAGTGGATTTGCCTTTGAATTTTTGACAGGCAAAGACGATAACAAATGAGGCGGCGCAGGAGAGGGCAAACGCCCAGAAGAATCCCGGTTGATAAATGGTGTGCCACGGCGTGTGTGCCATGATGTCAAACAGCAAGGCGGGCAGCGCCAGCCATACCACAAATTTATTCAGTTCCGTCGCCGAGGTTGGCCCTAATACACCTAGCATGCGGCAAGCATATCCCGCCACAATTAAGCCGAAAACCGGCAAAAGAATCAGAAACGTAGCTATCATTGTGTCCTCCCAGTAAGCTGAAGGACTCTAGTGCCTTTAGTGATGCAGATCCAATAGCAAATTTGGCCGGGATTGATACGGAAAATGAATCATGCTTGATATGAAGCCGCTGCGGTACTTTATCGCGCTGGCAGAAGTGAAAAATTTCCACCGTGCCGCGGAGCGTCTGCATCTGTCACAGCCGTCCTTAAGTCGTCACATCGCTGCACTGGAAAAAGCGGTGGGTACACAGCTGGTGGAACGCAATACGCGCCAGCTAATGCTGACGCCCGCCGGTGAGAGCTTCTACCAGGATGCACGTAAGATCCTCGAATCACTCCAGCAGGCGCAACAACTGGCGCGTGACACCGCCGCGGGCAAATCGGGTTTATTGCGCGTGGGTTTCACTATGTACTCTGCACATAGCGTGATCCCGGAGTATGTGCGATTGATTCGCCATCACTTCCCCAACATTGCTCTGGAGTTGGAAGAGGCGGTCACTGAAGACCTGCCGGATAAAGTGCTGGCAGGTGAAGTCGATTTAGCGGTACTGGTGGAAGGAACTGCACGCGTGGGCATGCAGACATTGACCGTGTTAACCGAGCCTTTATGTGTGGCCATGTCGCGCACACATCCTAAAGCGAGAAGTCGGAAATTGCAGATCGAAGATCTGCGCGACGATCCTTTTGTGATGACCTCCGCCAGCGCCGGGAGCCGATTAACCGCGGTAATTATGGATTATTGCCGGGCTCATGGTTTTGAACCGATGGTCAGTCTGCAGGTTCGTCTGCAACACACCATGCTTAGCCTGGTCAATAACGCTAGCTATGTGGCATTGGTGCCTTCATCTGTTCAACAACTCAAAATGGATGGCATCGTCTTCAAACCGCTGGCGGATGCGCCGCAAGTTAATCTTGCCGTTGCCTGGAGCAGCGATAACCGCAATCCCTGCCTCAACAGTTTTATAAAACTGCTGATTCAACGACACGCAGCAGTGTGAAACCTACGCCAGCCGCATAATCATCTGCGGCGCGATAACTACAATGAATTAAATCAATCAGTTAAGATGGGTTGGCCCCGCGAGTCAGTGGCGGTTTCAGCCTGAAATCGCCACAAATTCAGCATTGTGTTGTTCAAAAATAAGCCAATATTTACTTTATCGTTAAGCCAATTTTTATTTTCTAAACGGTATGAAGCACCCTGGTAATTCAATCACACTTATAAAAATCCCAATCCTGCTTCTTCCTTTAAAAAAAAAAAAAAAAAA
>NZ_CAJCKS010000049.1:0-34620 GCF_903970985.1 Pantoea sp. ME81
CGTAACGAGAGACGATATCAAGGGCCTGACTGAGCTGCATAAAAAAATCCGGAAACGAAGCGTTTCCGGATTCTTACACAGCCACTGGATCGTTCAACTGATCCTTAACTGATCGGCATTAGGCCAATTGGCCCGTTTTTTTATGGATGCATTTCTCAATAACGGCGCGATTGATCGCGCATCTGAACCGCGTTTACATGGTGCGATTCATCGTGCCGCGACAGCAGATGTAAAAAAGGAAGCTCATTAGCTTCCTTTTTTTGGGCCTTAGTAGACGTCACGCAGATAGCGCTTATCTTTCTTCAACTGGTCAATGTAAGCCGCTGCACGTTCGCTAGAGAGTCCACCAAACTGGCGCACCACTTCATACAGCGCTGCATCCACATCTTTCGCCATGCGCGAAGCATCGCCACAAACATAGAAGTACGCGCCATCCTGCAGCCAGGCATACAGCTCAGCGCCTTTTTCCAGCATACGATTCTGCACGTAGATCTTCTCTTCCTGATCGCGTGAGAATGCCAGGTCGAGATGTGTTAACAGACCGCTTTGCTGCCAGCCGTTAAGCTCATCTTCATAAATGTAGTCGTGTTCCTGATGCTGATCGCCGAAAAACAGCCAGTTCTTACCTTCAGCGCCGGTTGACTGGCGTTCCTGCAGGAAGGCACGGAACGGGGCAATACCGGTGCCAGGTCCAACCATAATCAGCGGAGCATTGCCGTTAGCCGGCACGCGGAACGCTTTGTTTGGCGAAATAAAGATCGCTGGCTTCTCACCACGGCGCACGCGCTCAGCCAGGTAGGTTGAACATACGCCTTTACGCTCACGGCCACCGCTGTGATAGCGCACGGAAGCAATCGTCAGGTGTACCTGATTCGGATGCGTTTTGGAGCTGGAAGAGATGGAATACGCACGGTGCTGCAACGGACGCAGCATCGCCACCAGTTCTGGAACAGACAGCGTGCGCTTCAACTCAAGCTGCAGCAGGTCCAGCGTGTCTTTGCCCCACAGCCAGTTAGCCAGCGTGTCTTTATCGTCGTGCTGTAATACGTGCAGCAGTTCCTGGTTGGCAGTGTGCTGACCCACCCACTCAATCAGCTTGCGCGATGGCTCAGAGATTTCGAACTGATAGGTCAGCAGGTCGCCGAGGTTACGATCAAAGCCAGGTACTGGCGTTTCGTAATCCGCTTTCAATTCGCTCAACAGCAGGCTAACCAGCTCAGCATCGTTCACTGGGATCACACCCAACGCATCACCGGCTTCATATTTCAGGCCGCTGTCGGTGAGGTCGAATTCAAAGTGACGAATATCTTTCGCCGACGACTCACCTGACAGACGCTTGTTGGTCGCCAATGCAGCCGCGTAAGGGTTCTGTTTGTTGCTACCTGGAATGACAGGTGCTTCTGGCGCGCTCTCTAATACCGTGCCACTGCTGCCCGCACTGGCGGCAAATTGTGGCATTGCATCGCCAATCCATGCACTCGACGGCTCTTCGAAGTCGATATCGCAATCGATGCGGTCAAAGACACGTTTTGCACCCAGCTGTTCCAGACGCATATCGAAGAACTTACCGGCCTGACAGAAGCCATCGTATCCGGTATCACCAATCGCCAGGATAGCAAAATGCATCTGCTCCAGGCGTGGTGCGGTGCTGGCAGAAAGTGCCTGCCAGAACAGCTGGGCGTTGTCCGGCATTTCGCCTTCGCCATAGGTAGAGGTGACAATCAGCACGTGGCGCATGGTGGCGAACACGTCCAGGTCCACTTCGCCCAATGCCTGAACTACCGGCACCAGACCTTTGGCACGAGCCGCTTTTGCGGCAGTTTGCGCCAGCGCTTCAGCATTGCCGGTCTGTGAACCGAACAGAATGTGCAACTGCGTGTTGGTGGCGCCACCGGCCGCAGGTGCCGTCTGCTTATCTTCTAATACCAACAGACGCGAGTGGAGACCGGCGAGAAAACCCGCCAGCCAGTATTTCTGTTCGCCGTTAAACGGCGCATCTTCAGGAATGTAAGGAATCTTCATGGATATCTGTACTCAAACCCGTCTCGTGATGTTCAGTCAATATACACACATTCATTGGTGCTGCTATCAGGAAAGTTTCCCGACAGCAGCGGCGATTTCTGGCAGCGCGGCGCGTGCAAACAGCTCTTCGAAATCAGGCAGATGGCCAAGCACCTCACGGTTGCGGGCATCCTGATAAATGATCCAGCCATAGGTCGCCAGGCTGTCCATGGAGCGAATGTTGCGTTGCGTTAATGCTGCTTTGTAATCGGACATACGTTTTGCTGCAATCAGACTCGCCAGTTCGTCATCGCTGTAGCTCTCAATGGCAGAACGTGCATGGCGTTGCAGTTTGCTCACCAGCGCAAAATCTTCGGTCATCAGCAGGTTACGAACCGCTTTCTCAACCGCAGCATCTTCAACAGGCGTGCCTTTCGGCAGTTTGCCCAGCGCCAGCTGCTGCGCGAAGCTCAGCACGGTGTAGTTGTTGAGCAACACGAACATTTCTGCCGTATCGGTCGCACCGTAAGCCGGTACGGCGCCATCCGCAATGGTTTTACCCGTGCGCCAGGCCGCTTTGAATTTGGCAACCTGATGTGCAGCCAGTGACGTCGACAGCTCTTCCAGCAGATCCTTGCGCGATTTCGCTTTCAGGATCTCGCCGCCGTCTTGATACAGCAGCAGCGAACGCGGCATCACATAGACAAAGTGGTGGCACTCGGTTTCCCAGTTCTCCAGCAGCCAGGCTGCACGAGGAGATTGCGTGGCTTCCAGATGCCAGTTCAGCATGGTCAGTACCGCTTGCTTGTGCACCTGCGCCAGCTCATCTTCGTCAGCGATAGAACCGAACAGCACGGAGTCTCCTGCTGCATGTCCTGCCAGAGCACCGTACGGGTCGTACTGGTAAGCAAAGCCGCCGCTCATACCGTTGCCGAAGCCTTTACCAAAGGTGCCGAGGTTCAAAATCGCACCGTTGGTCATGTACTCACAGCAGAAATCACCGACACCTTCGACAACTGCGGTTGCACCGGAGTTACGTACTGCAAAACGGTCGCCCGCCTGGCCCTGTACGAACAAGCGACCACCGGTTGCACCGAACAGCGCGAAGTTACCAATCAGCACGTTGCCATCGCTGTCTTGCGCGCCGCCGCCCGGTGACATCACCACCAGCTCGCCACCGCACTGACCTTTACCTACGCCGTCGTTACAGGTGCCGTAGTGCTTCATCTGCATACCATCGTTGCAGAAGGCGCCAAATGACTGGCCGGCAGATCCGCTGGTGTGGATGTTCACGGTGCGCGGTGCCAGGTAATGACGGCCGCGATCGTCTTTGAACACGGCTGGCAGTGCAGCACGTTGTTCAGCAGACAGTTCGTGGTTGAGCATGCGCTCGATGTCGATGGCCAACTGGCCGCCCACGCTCTTGTTACGGTTGTTCAGGGTAATGCCTGCGCCGAGCGCGATATCGCGGCTCGCCTGGTCGATCAGCTGTGTTTTCAGCTCTTCAACCCAGCCATCATCCAGCTCAAAATCTTTTTCCAGATAGACCGGCTTCTCGATTTTCTGCTCTGGCACCACGGTCAACATCGCACGCAGATCCAGCTTGCCGACTTCCAGTGGGTGATCCATCAGGTGCAGCAGGTCAGAACGGCCACGTGCTTCGCGCAGTGAACGCAGGCCGAGGCGTGCGAGGAATTCACGCACTTCTTGCGCTACGTTAACGAAGTACTGTGCCAGTTGACGCGGATCGCCATCAAAGGCTTCGGCGTTGGTGGTTAAACCGGCCGGGCATTTAACGTTACAGTTTTTCGCCATTACGCATTTCAGCATCATCAGCGCAGTGGTGCCGAACTCGAAGCTGTCGCCACCGAGCAGGGCTGACTTGATCACGTCGCTACCGGTTTGCTGTGCGCCAGAGCAACGCAGCTGCACTTTGTCACGCAGGCCATTCGCGCACAGCGCCTGATGCACTTCAGCGATACCGATTTCGGCAACGCGTCCGGTGTATTTCAGGCTGGTGACCGAGGCCGCACCGGTACCACCGGTGTTACCTGCCACGTTAATGACGTCTGCGCCAGCTTTTGCCACGCCCACCGCGATAGTACCGATGCCTTCTGAAGACACCAGTTTCACGATAACGCGCACGCGCGCTGCCTTACAGTCGTGGATCAACTGCGCCAAATCTTCGATGGAGTAGGTGTCGTGGTGCGGTGGGGGTGACACCAGCTCAACACCCGGCGTACCGCCACGCGCGGCGGCGATCTCCACGGTGACTTTCGCTGCAGGCAATTGTCCGCCTTCACCCGGCTTCGCGCCCTGACCGATTTTGATCTCCAGCTCTTCCAGCATCGGATCGGCCAGATAAGCTGCCCACACGCCGAAACGGCCTGACGCCAACTGCTTAATGCGTGACGCGCGGATGGTGCCGTGACGGGAATAGTGCTCGCCACCTTCACCACAGTTACTCATGCCGCCGACCATGTTAGTGCCGTGCGCTACCGCTTCATGTGCAGGTGCCACCAACGCACCGTGGCTCATCGCACCTGAGGCGAAAGTACGGGTAATTTCGTGTGCCGGTTGAATCTCTTCCAGCGGCAGCGAAGGCAGTGCGGTAAAGATCAGTGACAGATAATCTGCCGCTTTACCGTAAGCGGTGATGTGCAATACACCGCCGGCCACGCTGCTGCTTTCGATGTCGTCGCTAAAGCGGGTTTTCAGTGCACGTGCCAGCGCTTCCAGACGTTCATCTTCTGGCTTCAGACCCGCGATGGAATCAATCAGGCGCAGCTCGAACTGGTTCAGGCTGCCTTCCACCGCTTCACACTTCAATCCACGGGTAGCAAAACCGTTGTTGACCAGTGAGTAACGGCCGAGTTTACGACCAAACTCCGCTTCGCTGTCAACGTGGGTCAAATCACACGGCAGCGCGAGGATGTCACGCAGCGCAGCAGGGCGACGTTTACGCTCGGCGTGCATCAGGCTGGAGAATTGACGGTAATCCGGCGTGATCGCCAGTGAGTCAATGACCTCGTTCGGGATGCGTTCGAAGCTACTGTCTTTGAATGCGTCAGCTTTAATGCTGAAGGCATTGTCCAGTTTGGCCAGCGTCATCAGACGGATGAAATTGTCCTCTTCGCGTGCTTTGTCCGCGAAGCGAATCGGCTGTTCCGTCATATCAATAAAGGTACGCACGGCGATGGTGCCGTAAGAGTGACCTGCACCTTCCGCACGCTCTTTGAACAAGCCGAGCAGTGGCACTTCTGCCTCGCCCTGGATTTTCAGCGCACTCTGATGCCAGTCAACCGCCATCTGAGCGATAGCCGGGAAGCCCGCGCCACCCACAGGGGTTTTGATATTCGGGAAGTACTTCTTCAGAACCGGATCGTCGGTATTCAGGAAGTTAGGTTCAAAGAATTCACCACAGCTGTAGCTCTCAACGGTACAGAGACCCACTTTACCCATGGTCTTCATCAAGGCTTTTTCGGCGGCTTTGGCATAGCGTTTGAAGGCTTTGTTACCTTCTTCGCCTTCGCCATATTTCTCTTCCGCGCGCATCTGTACGCCCAGCGGGTAAACCGCTGACGCACCAAAGCCTAAAGTGGCTGCAATGTGGTGAGAGGAGATACTTTGGCCGCTTTCTACCACCAGAGAAACATCCAGACGCAGACCTTCCTGCACCAAACGCTGGTTGATGGCAGAGACCATCAGCAGCATAGGAATCGCCGCGTGAGTTGAAGAGATGTGGCGGTCGGTGATTACCGCAATGCCGCCCTGCTGGCGTGCGAAATCCACGACCTGCTGTGCAAGATGATCAATGGCGTTTTCCAGCGCTTTGGCGTTGGCGGCACGGCTGACGATATCTTTGCCGATGACCGGCTCATACAGCATCTCGAAACGCGCATAAGGTGCGACGGTTTGCTCGCGCAGACGCAGCATATCGAGGTGTGTCAGGATCGGCGTTGGCACGATAATCTGCTGACCTTTGCTGCGGCCAAGGTGCGGTTTTGCACCCAATGCCACGCGCAGCGTCATGCCGTCCGCTTCGCGGATAGAATCCAGCGGCGGGTTGGTGACCTGAGCAAAGCGTTGTGAGAAGTAGTGCGCCATGCCGCCTTCGTGGTCGGACAGGCCATTGATGGCGTTGCCGTAACCCATCGCCGAGATCTTCTCAGCGCCGGTTTGCAGCATCGGGTCCATCATGAATTTGAAGCTTTCCTGGTTGTAGTAGTACGCCACAAAACGCTGATAGGTTTTGAGGTCGCCACGATAGCGCAGCGGTGAGCCCAGCTGCTCTGCCTGAATCTCCGGCAGATCGTGCAGGTCCACGCGAGCCGCGCTCAGCAGTGAAAGGTAATCTTTCTCTGCTGCCAGTTTTTCCAGCGCTTCCACCGTGGTGTAAGAGCGTTTTTCTTTGTGATCGTAATAGAGCATGCCGCCCGCTTCGATACGGCCACGACGCAGTACGCTTTCCGGTGGGAAGGCAATCTGACCCGCTTCTGACATCGCACCGATGTATTCAGCGGTTTCGACAGAACGCAATGGGCGCAGACCCAGGCGGTCAAGGCGTGCCCCGATCACTTCGCCATTACCGAAGATCAACGCTGCCGGGCCATCGTTCTTCTCTTCATACAGAGAGAAGTACTCCAGCATGGCGCGCACTTCATTTGACAGTGAGGTGTCGTTTTCCCACGCTGGTGGCATCATTGAGACTACGGCGTTGATCAGGTCGAGGTTATCTTCCATCAAACGGCTATGAATGCTTTGGTCCAGACGCGAGCTGTCGGACTGGCCTTTCGGACGCACGATTTTCTTACCGCGCGCCAGCATCAGCGCCGCTTCAGCGATACGGTTCTTACGGTCGGTGTTCAATTCACCATTGTGCGCCATCAGACGGAACGGCTGTGCCATGGTGGTGTGCGGATCGGTGTTGGTCGAGAAGCGGGTATGGAAGAACAGCCCGCGCACCTGATGATCGGCATCGGTCAAATCTTTGAAGTACGGAATCACTTCATTAGAGTTCAGGCGTGCTTTAAATACCTGAGTGCGTGAAGAGAGCGACAGCGGATAGAGACCGCCGAATTCGCTTTCAGTAAAGGCACGCGCTTCGATGTCCAGCAGCGCACGATAGATGTGGCGCTCGAACTCGAGTTGTTCGGTGACTTCCTGCGGAGCCGCAAAGATCCACTGCACAATCGGCAGCTGGAATTGCAGAGCGGCTGGACGCGTCACGCTGCCGTCCAGCGGCATATCACGCTTCATCAGCACAGGGAAGTTATGGGCAGCAAGGGTTTCTTCCACCAGACGCTCAGCGTTCGCGCGCAGCTCGGCATCTTTTGGCACGAAGAAGTTACCGACGCCAAAGCGACCGGCTTCCAGCGGTTGGCCGGTGACTTTACGGAAGAAGTTCAGAGAAAGGTCGACGTTGACACCTGCGCCATCGCCCACGCCCTCAGCAGACATGCCGCCACGGTGCGGTACCGTGCACAGTGCGCTATGCGCCATCTGCAGGATCTCATGGGTCTGCTCGCCGTCCTTACGGGTAATAAACCCAACACCACAGCTATCACTACCGGCTGAGGGATCATACAAACCATAGGGATGAGGTTTTTGAGTGGACATTGAGGGTCTCCTTAAACTGCTTTTGACATTACCTGCATTATTTCAAGCACAGAGCACCGCTGCGTGCTGTATCAAATTCGTTTTCGCCGCTTAAACGCGGACGTCGCAATACCGAGCAAAGGCTCTCAAGAGAGTATGGTCTCGTCCTTGATGAGCTGCTCTTACTTCCGGTCTCTTACGGGAGATAACTTGCATCCAGAGGGAGTTTCTTGCTGCATAGATATGCCGAGACACAGTCCCGACTGGAAAGCATCCAGCGGAATTCCAACTTATCGGGAAAGCGAACTCAGGTCAAATAGCCAGCTTTGTTGCGGTTAATCGGCTGTTTTACCAATTAACATTATGATTATGAACAATTTATTACGTAAATAACTGTCAATCTGACGATTCTGATTCCCCTATGAAGTGTGAGCCGTCTCACTGTGAGGTACGCCTCAGATATCTAATCAATGCTGAATAACTGCATTCCATCAGCATAAAATTCTGTTGGGGCGGTTTCACGCACAGCATGTATCTGTTTTTCTTATGGCGTCATATTTGAATCAAAATAGGGCTGTCATTAGTAAAATTAATCAAGCTGATTGTGAGTAAAATGGCGCTAAAGTTGAATGAATATGCAATAACAAGACGCAACCATCAGATGAAATGGCTGCCGGGAGGCGGAATAGCACGGGATGTGACAAAAGGTCGCAAAAGCGCGGCCCTCCAGATTATTCAGTTGGCAGATTTAGTCAAGCGATTTGCGCATAACGACGCGAACATCGGCGAAAAGGCGCTGCGATGCACCATAATGAGGCAAAGTCAGCAGGCAATGACACGCTGAGTCGGCGCAGTGCCGCGATAATTACGCTATCATGAGCCAGATTTCGTTCAGGGAGCTCGTGATGAAACAGATTCGTCTTTTAGCGCAGTACTACGTTGATTTGATGGTCAAGCTGGGGTTGGTGCGTTTCTCGCTACTGTTAGCTTCAGCACTGGTGGTGCTGGCGATGGTGGTGCAGATGGCGGTCACCATGGTACTGCGTGGCCATGTTGAGAGTATCGATGTGGTGCGATCGGTGTTCTTTGGTCTCTTAATCACGCCCTGGGCCGTCTATTTTCTCTCGGTGGTGGTTGATCAGCTGGAAGAGTCTCGCCAGCGCCTGACAAAGCTGGTCGATAAGCTGGAAGAGATGCGCACACGCGATCTTGAACTTAATCAGCAAATGAAAGAGACCATCGCTCAGCTGAATCAGGAAATTAACGATCGTATCAAAGCGGAGCAGGCCCGCGAGCAGGTGATGGATAAACTGCGCGAAGAGATGGCGCGTCGCGAACAGGCGCAAATCGAGCTGGAGCAGCAATCCTCTTTCTTACGCTCCTTCCTCGATGCCTCACCGGATTTGGTTTTCTATCGCAACATCGACAAGCAGTTCTCGGGCTGTAACCGCGCGATGGAGTTGCTAACTGGCATGAGCGAGAAGCAACTGATTGGCCTGACGCCGCGCGACATTTACGATGAAGATGCCGCCTCCAAGGTGCTGGAGACGGATGAAAAGGTATTCCGCCATAACGTCTCCCTGACGTACGAACAGTGGCTGCAATATCCTGATGGGCGCAAAGCCTGCTTCGAAATCCGCAAAGTGCCGTATTACGATCGCGTCGGTAAACGCAGCGGCCTGATGGGCTTTGGTCGCGATATTACTGAGCGTAAGCGTTATCAGGACGCGCTGGAGAATGCCAGCCGTGAGAAGACCACCTTTATTTCAACCATCAGCCATGAACTGCGTACGCCGCTGAATGGCATTGTCGGCTTGAGCCGCATTCTGCTGGACACCGATCTCAATCAGGAACAACTGAAGTACCTGAAAACCATCCATGTTTCGGCCATCACGCTTGGCAACATCTTTAATGACGTGATTGAAGTGGACAAAATCGAGCGCCGCAAAGTGCAGCTGGATAATCAGCCGCTCGACTTCACCGGCTTCCTTGCCGATCTGGAAAACCTCTCCGGGTTACTGGCGCAGCCGAAAGGGCTGAAGTTCGTGATGGCACCGGAGCTGCCGCTGCCGCACATCATCTCTGCTGACGGCACGCGCCTGCGTCAAATTTTATGGAACCTGATCGGTAACGCGGTGAAATTCACCCAGCAGGGTGAGATTGTGGTGCGGGTCGCCTATCACCAGGACGAAACGCTGCGCTTTGAAGTGCAGGATTCTGGCATGGGAATCCCGCAGGAAGAGCAGGACAAGATCTTCGCCATGTATTACCAGGTAAAAGATCAGCACGGCGGAAAACCCGCCACCGGTACCGGTATTGGTTTGGCGGTTTCTCGTCGTCTGGCACAGGCGATGGGCGGTGATATTAGCGTGAGTAGTGCGCCGGGGCAGGGCTCATGCTTTGTGGTCGAGATAAATGCACCTCGTGTGGCGGATGAGGTGGAAGACGAAGATCTCGACGACAGCATGCCACTGCCAGCGCTGCACGTATTACTGGTTGAAGATATTGAACTGAACGTCATTGTGGCGCGCTCGGTACTGGAGAAACTGGGATGCAGTGTGGAAGTGGCGATGACCGGCACTGAAGCGCTAGCGATGTTTGATCCGCAGGAATTTGATCTGGTGTTGCTGGATATTCAACTGCCGGATATGACCGGACTGGATGTGTCGCGCGCTATTCACCAACGCCATGCTGGCGTGGCGCTGCCGCCGCTGGTGGCACTGACCGCCAACGTGCTGAAAGATAAAAAAGAGTATCTCGACGCCGGTATGGATGATGTGCTGAGTAAACCGCTGGCGGTGCCGGCCTTAACGGCGATGATTAAAAAGTTCTGGGATTACCAGGGCGAACCGGAAGAAGAGATTCAGACGTCTTCAGACGTACACTCGCGCATGCTGCTCGATGTGGAGATGCTGGAACAGTATATCGAATTGGTCGGCCCAGGATTGATTACACAAAGTCTGACGATGTTTGAACAGATGATGCCGGGCTATCTCGACGTGCTGGATTCCAACATGATGGCGCGCGATCAAAAAGGGATTGCGGAAGAAGGGCATAAAATTAAGGGTGCTGCGGGCTCAGTAGGACTGTTGCATCTGCAGAAACTGGCGAAACAGATACAGTCACCGGAACTGCCAGCATGGTGGGACAACGTGCAGGAGTGGATCGACGAATTAAAACATGAGTGGCTGCATGACGTTAACGTGTTACGCGAGTGGGTAGCTGAAAGGGAAAAATCTTCGGACGCCAGAAAAAAATGACCCCAGTCGAAACTGGGGTGCGCGAATACTGCGCCAACACCAGGGAAATGGGTACTGCTGCTATCGTTAGAAGTCGAATAGATCAGCAACAGTATGGTATTGGTTAACGCTTCGAAATCACCTTAACAAATTCACCAACGCTTGTGACAAGATTCATTAAATTGTGTGAAGTTGAGCAGCGATTAAATACAGAAAACATTAATTTGCTGACACAGTCAAGCAAGGAATTAATTTCTTTGCCGTATTGCACTATTTTTGACCAATTGTTCTGCTTTTTGCCTGAATTTCCTTCAGCCTGAAGCAGGAAAAGCCTGACAGCTGCACTGAAATTCCTAATCAGCCGAAAAATCGGAGTTAATTGAGCTTAACATGCTGATAATAGTTAATAAATAAGGTGGTTCTGGAGGGTTATCCAAAACGTTTTGGAAACCCTCTGCTGAAAGTTCCAGTTTAAAGTTTTGCGGTGCAATGTAAACCAAACGGAAGGCTAAATCCTTTACCATTGTCAGGGCTAATCATGATGATGTTGACGCGATTTCAGCCACGTTTATTGAAAAGGCTGCGCTCATCAGTGCGCTTATTCAAACGCTTTGGAAGTTTATTGTTAAGTATTGTGAAAGTTTAAATGTGATCTTTATCACTTTGTATGAAGTATCCGATTGTAAGGGTTTTGCTGGGTTTTTCACCATGGAACCGATTCCCTCATGATGGAAGTGCTTGATGTGATTGGCTCTAATAGAGGAACGATGATGACGCAGGTAATAACTTCATCTCTAACTTTCACGCGATAAGCGGTAAAGTTTTGCCCAGGATTACAGGTAATCAAAATTGTGACCGGGGTGATTGATTAATGCAGGGAACAGGTAAGAGAAAATTGCATGAGTAAGAGTAAAGGGAAAATGGGGCAACGCCTTAAAGTGCTGATTGCTAAAGTGCTGCTGGCGTGGTTGGGAATTTGGCTGGCAGGCATCGTGATCTTTGCCTTTTTACCCGTGCCGTTTTCCGCGGTGATGGTGGAGCGTCAACTGGGTGCCTGGTTCAGTGGTCGGTTCGACTATGTGGCGCACTCCGATTGGGTCAGCATGGATGAGATTTCTCCGTGGATGGCGCTGGCCGTGATCGCTTCTGAAGATCAAAAATTTCCGGAGCACTGGGGCTTTGATGTCGATGCGATACAAAAAGTACTGGATAACGATGGCTCAGAACAGATGCGTGGTGCCTCAACACTGTCGCAGCAGACCGCAAAAAACCTGTTCTTATGGGATGGCCGCAGCTGGGTGCGAAAAGGGCTGGAAGCCGGTTTAACCGTGGGGATCGAAACGGTGTGGACGAAGCGTCGCATTCTGACGGTATATTTGAATATTGCTGAGTTTGGCAACGGCGTGTTTGGTGTGGAAGAGGCTTCACAGCGCTATTTCCACAAACCAGCCAGTCGTCTGACGATTTCTGAAGCGGCGCTGCTGGCGGCAGTACTTCCAAACCCGATTCGCTTCCGCGCTGATGCACCTTCCGGATATATACGAATGCGCCAGCAGTGGATAATGCGCCAGATGCGTCAGTTAGGTGGGGAAGGTTTCCTCGTTCGCTACAAATTGCATTAACAGCAATTAGTCTTCGTCAAACCCAGCTTCAAACAGCTCAATCACCGCAGCCAGCGCCTCGACTTCCTGCGGGCCGCTGGCTTCAATCTCGATATGGCCGCCTTTCGCGGAGTCGAGCATCAACAGCGCAATCACGCTGCTGGCTTCGGCTTCCGTACCGGCTTCATTTCGCAGCAGCACTTCTGCGTCAAAACTCTGCACCAACTCGAACAGTTTCATTGCCGGGCGCGCATGCATGCCCAGCTTATTGCGAATCTCAACGACTTGCTTCACGGTCATGATTTACGTTTTTCCAGAGTGCGATGACGAGACTGCACATTTTTGCCGCGTGAACGGAAGTAATCTGCCAGCTGTTCGGCGATGTAAACCGAACGATGTTTACCACCGGTACAGCCAATCGCGACCGTTAGGTAGCTGCGGTTGTTGGTTTCCAGCATCGGCAACCACAGCTCCAGATAGCTGCGCGTCTGGTAAATGAAGTTATGTACTTCAGTGTGGCGGTCGAGGAAAGCCGCAACAGGACGATCAAGCCCGGTCATCGGACGCAGCTTGGGATCCCAGTGCGGGTTTGGCAGGAAACGCACATCGAAGACGTAATCGGCATCAATGGGAATGCCGTGTTTGAAGCCGAAGGACTCAAACACCATGGTCAGCTCACGCTCACGTTTGCCCAGCAGGCGCGTGCGCAGCATTTCAGCCAACTCATGAACCGACATTTCGGACGTATCGATGATCAGGTCGGCGCGCGAACGCAAAGGCTCCAGCAGATCACTCTCTTCATCAATCGCGCTTTCCAACGACAGATTCTTGCTCGAGAGCGGATGCAGACGGCGTGTATCACTGTAACGCCGTATCAGCGTGTTGCGATCGGCGTCCAGGAACAGTAACTGTGGTGAAAACGAATCCGGCAGATTGTTGAGCGCGGTTTCAAACACTTCTGGCGATTCAGGCATGTTGCGCACATCAATGCTGACGGCCGCCGAGATATTGCGTTCCGTTAAGGTGTTCGCTAATTCCGGCAGCAGTACCACCGGCAGGTTATCGACACAGTAAAATCCCATGTCTTCCAGGGCACGCAGTGCGACCGATTTTCCTGAGCCTGACCGACCGCTAACGATCATCAGCACCATCACATTTCTCCCGTTTTAAACCGGCGAACACGCCGGTCAATGTGTCTGTCGCTTAAGAGTGTTCTTCCTGAGCTTCTGTGATAATGGCATAGAGCTCTTCATCACTCTGTGCCGCGCGCAAACGGCGGCAGACGGTTTTGTCCGCCAGACGTTTCGCGACCAGCGACAGTGTATGCAAATGGGTTTTGCACTGGTCTGCAGGCACCAGCAGAGCAAACAGCAGGTCAACCGGTTGGTTGTCCACGGCATCAAAGGCAATCGGCTGGTCGAGGCTGATAAACACGCCAACGGCGCGTAGCGTATCCTCCTCCAGCTTGCCATGAGGAATAGCGATGCCGTTGCCAATGCCAGTACTGCCCATGCGTTCACGGGTCAGGATGGCTTCAAAAAGTGTCTGGTGCGGCAGATTGAGCTGCTTCGCTGCCAGCTCGCTGATAATTTCCAGCGCGCGTTTTTTACTCTGGCAGTGTACGCCGCTACGGGTACAGTCCAGTGAGAGGACCGAGCTCAATTCCAGTGTCAGATCGTTGTTCATCATCGTTTCACTTGCGAGTTCACATAGCCGCAAGGTTAACGCCATTCATAGCACAATGGCGAGTCTCCCGTTGGCGCTTGCACAGATGACAAAACGGGGCGGTTAACCCGCCCCATTTGCGCTCAGAGTGCCGAACCAGTCAGCACTCTGCAAGCATGAAGGTTAGTGTTTTTTCAGTTTGTCTTTGTGTTTGGTCAGCTGACGGGAAAGCTTGTCGATTAACCCGTCGATGGCCGCGTACATGTCTTCCGCTTCCCCTGTGGCGTGCAGCTCTCCGCCGTTGACGTGCAGTGTTGCTTCCGCAATCTGCGTCACCTTCTCCACTTTCAGAACAATATAAACCTGATTGATACGATCAAAGTAGTGTTCCAGTTTGGCAAATTTGCTATTTACAAATTCGCGCAGCGGTTCAGTAATTTCAACATTCAGTCCGGTCAGGTTTAGCTGCATAGGTCTTCCTTCTTCGTTCGGTCAAACCAACTGCTTGCGCTGGTTTGATGGCGGTATAGATAAAGACTCGCGATATTTAGCAACCGTACGTCGCGCCACCATGATGCCCTGATCGGATAACATGGAGGTGAGTTTGCTGTCGCTCAAGGGTTTTGCGGGGTTTTCCGCGGAGATCAATTTCTTCACCAGGGCACGGATCGCCGTGGAAGAGGCTTCGCCACCGCCTTCGGTATTCACATGGCTGGAGAAAAAATATTTTAATTCAAAGATGCCACGCGGGCTGTGCAGGTACTTTTGCGTGGTCACACGGGAAATGGTGGATTCATGCATGTCCACGGCCTGGGCGATATCTGCCAGCACCATCGGCCGCATGTATTCCTCGCCCTGTTCAAAGAACGCCTGCTGCTGCTCGACAATACAACGCGTCACTTTGAGCAGTGTGTCGTTGCGGCTTTCGAGGCTTTTAATCAGCCATTTGGCTTCCTGCAAATTACTGCGAATGAATTGGCTGTCGCTGTCGTTACGTGCGGAACCGCCCATCGCGGCGTAATGTTGATTGATCTTCAGGCGCGGCAAGCTGTCTGAATTCAGTTCAACAGTCCAGCGCTTACTGGTTTTACGCACCAGTACATCAGGAATCACATACTCGGGTTCGCTGGTGTTGATCGATTGGCCGGGACGGGGATCGAGTGACTGAATCAGCAGCATCGCGTCTTTCAGCACTTCTTCCTTGAGGCGTGTTACACGCATCAGGCTGCGAAAATCGTGGTTGGCCAGCAGATCCAGATGTTCACTGACGATCAACCGCGCTTCTGCCAGCATTGGCGCATCGGCAGCGTATTGTGAAAGTTGCACCAGCAAGCAGTCACGTAGATCACGTGCACCGACACCGACAGGATCAAAGCGCTGAACACGCTTCAGCACCGCTTCAACCTCTTCCAGCGTCAGCTCTTCATCACCAATGCTGTCGCAGATGTCCTGGACGGAAACGGTGAGATAGCCCGTGTCATCAATGGCGTCGACAATTGAAGTGGCAATCGCGCGGTCGGTATCCGTAAACGGCGTGAGCTCCACTTGCCACATCAGGTAGTCCTGCAGTGACTGGGTGGTTTCGCCTTGATAAACCGGCAGCTCATCATCCTGGTAATCGGTACCCGTGCCAGAAGGCGTTCCCGCGGTGTAGATTTCATCCCAGGTGGCGTCGAGTGGAAGCTCCTCGGGCATCTCTTTCTGTTCGAGGGCTTCACGTGTGTCTAACGAGTCGCTCTCCTGATGCTCACGTGAATCGACTTCTTCATGCAGATCGGTTTGCTCAAGCAGCGGATTGCTTTCCAGCGCCAGTTGCAGTTCCTGCTGGAGTTCAAGCGTAGAGAGTTGCAGCAGACGAATGGCCTGCTGCAACTGTGGGGTCATCGCCAGCTGTTGGCTGAGCCTGAGTTGCAAACCTTGCTTCATAATTCTGCTTGAATTTCCTAAGCAAATGTCGTGAATAACGACACCTTATCAGAGTCTGAACTCTTCGCCCAAATAAACCCGTTTAACCTGCTCATCTGCAAGAATTTCATCCGGCGTGCCATGCGCGATCAGATGTCCCTGGCTCACGATGTAAGCACGTTCGCACACCGCAAGCGTTTCACGCACGTTGTGATCGGTGATCAACACGCCAAGACCGCTGTCGCGTAGGTGTTCGATGATTTTTTTGATATCGATGACTGAGATCGGGTCAACACCGGCAAAAGGTTCATCCAGCAGGATAAATTTGGGGTTGGCTGCCAGAGCGCGAGCGATTTCAACACGGCGGCGTTCACCACCGGAAAGCGCCTGCCCCATGCTGTCACGCAGATGCTCAATGTGGAACTCTTCCATCAACTCATTGGCACGATCCTGACGCTGCTCTTCCGTTAAATCATCGCGGATTTGCAACACTGCCATCAGATTGTCGAACACGCTTAGACGGCGGAAGATTGACGCTTCCTGCGGCAGATAGCCAATACCACGGCGCGCTCGCGCATGCAGCGGCAAAATACTGATATCTTCGTCATCGATCACGATGCGGCCTGCATCACGCGGCACAATCCCGACAACCATATAGAATGTGGTGGTCTTGCCGGCACCGTTTGGACCCAGCAGGCCGACAATCTCGCCAGATTTTACCTGCAGGCTGACATCTTCCACCACGCGGCGGCCTTTATAGGCTTTCGCCAGGTTTTCAGCGACTAATGTGGCCATAGCGATCAGTTACTCTTTTTAGGGCTCGTGGACGAGCCGTTTTTGTCCTGCAGCTGCGACGGCACCAGTACGGTGGTGACGCGTTTGCTTTCGCCCTGGCTAAATGCCTGCATTTTCTGCTCTTTCACCAGGTAAGTGATGCGATCGCCTTTGATGTTGCTGTCCAGCTGCTGAATGAAGGCATTGCCCGTCAGTTCAACGAAATCGTTCGCCAGCTCATAATGCAGTTTTGAGGCGTGGCCCTGCACGGGTTTGCCGTTATCCTGCATCTGGTAGAAAGTGGCGGGAGCGCCGTAGGCATCCACGATAGTTTTTTTACTGTCGCCACCTGGACGTGTGACCACCACTTTGTCAGCGGTGATTTTGATTGAACCCTGGGTCACAATGACATTGCCGGTAAAGGTCGCCACGTTGCCTTGCAGATCCAGCGCCTGATTCACCGAATCAATATTAACGGGTTTGTCAGAGTCTCCCGTCAGGGCCAGCGCGGGCAGGCTGGTCGCCAGTAAGGCGCTCACCAACAACAACTTAAGGCTGTTTTTGTTCATTTTGGATTTCATAGGAAGTTTTGACCTTTTCAAGCAGCTGGGCATTCTTGGTTCGTAAATTGCCGCGCATCTTCATGCCAGTGGAATTAAAACTGCGGCCAAATAGGGTGACTTGATCGTCAGATGTCACATCCTGGGTGACCAGATTAACCTGAGCCGTATCGGTAATAATGCGCTCAAGTTGAGAATCCTGGGTCAGGGTATTCACTTCGACGTGACCATATAGATACAGCATACGATCTTTGGTCAGCTTTGCCTTATCGGCACGTATTGTCCAGGTGGGCACTTTATTTTCATCATACGTGGTTGCAACCGGATTATCGAACCAGCTCACCTCATCTGCCGCAAAGTAAGTCACTTTATCCGAGATCAGTTTGTACGCCAGCGCGCCCGTGGGGTTGTACACCACAGAATGGGACTTCTCGCTGGTATAGGTTGGCTCCTGGCTATTGGTCGCCACCGGCGCTTCGCTATCGTCCTGGTTGGTGAGATTCCAGCCGATCAGCACCAGGGCAATCAAGGCCAAAATCAGCGTTATCCAACGCCTGCTCTTACTCATACTGATTGCCCTTTGGCATCCTCAAATTTGTTCTGCGCCATCAAAATCAGATCGCAGAGTTCACGTACCGCACCACGGCCACCGGCAATACGGGTGACGTAGTGTGCACGAGGTAATAACACGGGGTGGGCATCGGCGACAGCCACACTCAAACCGGCCTCCGCCATCACAGGCCAGTCGATCAAATCATCGCCGATATAAGCCACTTGCTCAGCAGATAATGACAGTTTATCCAGGAGTTCACGCCACGCCAAAAGCTTATCTGATTGTCCCTGATAAAGATGCGTAATGCCGAGCGTCTGGCAACGATCTTCCAGCAGCTTCGCTTTGCGGCCAGTAATAATAGCCACTTCGATATCAGAGGTCAGCAGGCAGCGAATACCATAGCCATCACGGACGTTAAAGGCTTTCAATTCTTCGCCGTTGTTGCCCATGTAAATCACGCCGTCAGACATCACACCGTCGACATCGCAAATCAGCAGGCGAATCCGCGCCGCCCGAGCCATTACATCGGCACTCACCGGGCCATAGCAGGTATCGATCATCGTGGTTTCAACACTCATTATTTGTTCCTGTTCAAACTACGCCAGCGCGCAGCATGTCATGCATATGTACCACACCGAGCAGACGATCGTCATCGGCGACCAACACCGCAGTGATGTTTTTGTTTTGCATCAGATTCAGTGCGTCGACAGCCAGCATATTTGGGCGCACGCGAATCCCGCCGCGCGTCATCACATCCTGAATGCTGGCTGACTGGAAATCGATACCCATATCAAAGATGCGGCGTAAGTCGCCATCAGTGAAAATGCCTTCGATTTTCATCAGGTCGTCAACAATCACCGTCAGGCCGAGGTTTTTGCGCGTAATTTCCAGCAACGCATCCCGCAGCGACGCATCGCGGCTGACGTGTGGGATCTCGTCACCACTGTGCATAATATCGCTCACGTGTAGCAGCAGTTTGCGGCCCAGTGCGCCACCGGGATGCGAGAGCGCGAAGTCTTCCTGAGTAAAGCCGCGTGCTTCCAGCAGGGCAACCGCCAGCGCATCGCCCATCACCAGCGTGGCGGTAGTACTGGAGGTCGGTGCCAGACCGAGCGGGCACGCTTCCTGTGGAACCTTCACGCATAAATGCACGTCAGCGGCACGCCCCATGGCACTCTCCGGACGGCTGGTGAGGCAAATCAACGGCACTTTCTGTCGCTTGAGGACCGGGATGAGCGCCAGAATTTCGTTCGATTCGCCACTATTAGAGATAGCGATCACCACGTCGTTTGCTGTCACCATGCCGAGGTCACCATGGCTCGCTTCGCCAGGATGAACAAAGAACGAGGACGTGCCGGTACTGGCAAAAGTCGCTGCCATTTTTGCACCAATATGACCGGATTTGCCCATGCCCATCACCACCACTTTTCCACGGCAGGCAATGATCATTTCGCAGGCGCGGCTAAAGTCGGCATTAATATACTGATCGAGCTGCTCCAGCCCTTCGCGTTCGATGCGCAGTACCGCTTTACCTGCCTGTTGGTAATCAAAAACCGGTTGCTGATGTGACATGGTCAGTCCGTCCTTAATAACTTGTGATGAGCGCAGGGCTGAGCCACAGCCACAGAACCCACGCAATAAATCCCGATAACAAAAGAGAGCCCGCTACGCGGCCAATCCGGCGTTTGCGTAACAGGCAAAGTAGGGCGAACAGCACGCTGACACCTAGCATCACCCAGTAATCTCGTGCGAAAGCGTGTGCATCAACGCTGCCGGGGTGCACCAGCGCAGGCAGGCCCAGCACAATGGCCAGATTAAAGATATTAGCGCCAATCAGGTTACCGATAGCGATATCGTCTTCACCTTTCAATGCACCCGCCAATACGGTAGCCAGTTCAGGCAGGCTGGTGCCGACGGCAATCAACGTCAGGCCCATGACCAGCTCGCTGACACCAAAATAGTCGGCAAACACGGTGGCATTATCGATCACCATCCGCGTTGACATCGGCAGAATAATCAGCGCCACCGCCAGCCACAGAAAGGCTACGGTATTGCCAGCTTCATCGCGCGGCAGTTCAGCCAATTGTTCGCGCGTTAACGTGTCGTTGTTATCCCGCTCTGCGCGGCGGGCGATGCGAATGGCGATCAGCAGATAACCTAAAGCAATCAGCAGCAGCGCGATGCCATCAAGTCGACTAAGGTGATTATCAAACAACATGATGCCACTCAGCAGTGAGACCAGCAGCATCAAGGGGAGTTCGCGCCGAATCAGATTGGAGTGCACTGTCAATGGATGCAAAAGTGCGGCACCGCCGAGGATCAGCAGAATATTGGTAATGTTTGAGCCCAGCGCCGTCCCTACAGCTAAATCCATTTGCCCATGCTGCGCTGCAGAAAAAGAAACGATCAGTTCGGGTAACGATGTGCCAATGCTTACCACTGTCATACCGATGATCAGCGGAGGAATGCCGAAGGATCGACACAGGATCGCGGCACTGAAAACCAGACGGTCAGCACCGTAAGCCAGTAAAATCAATCCAATAAACAGCAGGGCAGTGGCTACGAACATGAAAAATCCTTGATGGATAGGTGTGTCGGCAAACCTTGTCCGACAGGTAAATACATTGCGCGCGCGGAAACAGGCGCTGATTTTGACTGTCTGAGAGGCAAAAGTAAATTTTAAGGCCGTTTTCGCCACACCTGACGGGTAAGTTTCTGTAAAACTATCGTGCATTGTGGTCTACCAGGCTACCATCCACGACTTTGATTACGCCCGATCCGCATAAAGAGGTAACGATGATCCAGCAAAAAACGAATCTGGTTGAGGTTCGTGGCGTCAGCTTCACTCGCGGAGACCGCGTCATCTTTGATGACATTTCGCTTACCGTTCCAGCGGGTAAAGTGACCGCTATTATGGGGCCATCCGGGATTGGAAAAACCACGCTGCTGCGCCTGATTGGTGGTCAGTTGCAACCGGATAAAGGGGAAATTTGGTTCCGTGACCAGAATATCCCAGCGCTTTCCCGCACTAAATTGTATGAAGTGCGAAAAAAAATGAGCATGTTGTTCCAGTCGGGTGCACTTTTTACCGATCTTAACGTCTTTGATAACGTTGCCTGGCCGTTGCGTGAGCACACACAATTACCGCCGGAATTGCTGCACAGCACGGTGATGATGAAGCTGGAAGCAGTCGGCCTGCGCGGTGCAGCCAAACTGATGCCGGCGGAGCTTTCTGGTGGCATGGCGCGCCGTGCCGCACTGGCGCGCGCGATTGCGCTGGAGCCGGACCTGATCATGTTCGATGAGCCCTTTGTCGGCCAGGATCCGATTACCATGGGCGTGCTGGTGAAATTGATCGATGAATTGAACCACTCGTTAGGTGTGACCTGCATTGTGGTTTCACACGATGTGCCAGAGGTCTTGAGCATTGCTGACCATGCCTATATTGTTGCCGGTCAAAAGATTATTGCCCAGGGCAGTGCGCCGGAGTTGCGGGAAAATCCCGATCCGCGCGTGCGCCAGTTTATTGAGGGTCATGCGGACGGTCCAGTGCCATTCCGCTTCGCTGCCGGGGATTACCTCAGCGATCTGACTCGTGCAGGGAGAACGTAAACTGATGTTGCTAAAGGCGCTGGCGTCACTTGGACGTCAGGGAATTAATACTTGTGCGGCGTTTGGCCGTGCAGGCCTGATGCTGTTTCATGCGCTGGTGGGTAAACCCGCTTTCCGCCGCCACGCGCCACTGCTGGTAAAACAGCTGTACAGCGTGGGTGTGCTGTCGCTGCTGATCATTGTGGTCTCGGGTTTATTCATTGGTATGGTGCTGGGCCTGCAGGGTTATCTGGTGCTGACGACCTACAGCGCTGAAACCAGTCTCGGCATGCTGGTGGCCTTATCGCTGCTGCGCGAACTGGGTCCCGTGGTCACGGCATTGCTGTTTGCAGGACGCGCGGGTTCAGCCCTGACGGCAGAAATTGGTTTGATGAAAGCCACCGAACAGCTCTCCAGCATGGAAATGATGGCCGTTGATCCGCTGCGTCGCGTGGTTTCGCCGCGCTTCTGGGCAGGGTTTATCAGCATGCCGCTGCTAGCCTTGATCTTTACGGCAGTCGGTATTGCCGGTGGGGCGTTGGTGGGCGTGGGCTGGAAAGGCATCGATCCGGGCTTCTTCTGGTCAGCGATGCAAAATGCCGTGGATTTCCGCACCGATGTCATCAACTGCATCATTAAAAGCGCAGTCTTTGCCGTGACGGTAACCTGGATTGCGCTGTTCAATGGCTATGATGCCATCCCGACCTCGGAAGGGATTAGTCGGGCGACAACGCGTACCGTAGTGCATGCTTCACTGGCGGTACTCGGTTTGGACTTTGTGCTGACAGCACTGATGTTTGGGAATTGATGCAATGCAAAGCAAGAAAAACGAAATCTGGGTTGGCGTCTTCATGCTGGCAGCACTGTTGGCACTGTTATTCCTCAGCCTGCGCGTGGCCGATCTCAAGTCACTTGGCACCGAACCGACATGGAAGCTGTATGCCACTTTCGATAATATTGGCGGCCTAAAAGTCAGCTCGCCGGTGAAAATTGGTGGTGTGGTGATTGGTCGAGTAACGGATATTTCGCTGGATGATAAAACGCTGTCGCCGCGTGTCACCATGGACATCAGCGATCAGTATGCTGACAAAATCCCGGACACCAGCTCGCTGGCCATTCGCACGCAAGGTCTGCTGGGTGAACAGTTCCTCGCACTGAATTTAGGTTTTGACGATCCAGAACTGGGTTCGGCAATGCTGAAAGATGGCGGCACGTTGCGTGACACCAAATCCGCGATGGTGCTGGAAGATTTGATCGGCCAGTTCCTCTACAAGAGCGGCGATAACAAAAACGATAATCAAAAGCAGGGCACCGAGAGTGCGCCTGCTCCGGCAGCACCTGCTACAACGGAATAGAGAGGTAAAACACGATGTTTAAACGTTTCCTGATGATTGCCATGCTGGCGATTGTGCCGCTGGCGGCCAATGCAGCGGATCAGAGCGATCCTTACAAACTGATGAATGAAGCGGCGGCGAAGACCTTCACCCGCTTGAAAAACGAGCAACCTAAAATCAAGCAGGATCCTAACTATCTGCGTGAGGTGGTGCGTCAGGAGTTGCTGCCGTATGTACAGATCAAGTACGCGGGTGCGCTGGTGCTGGGCCGCTATTATCGTGAGGCTACTCCGGCACAGCGTGACGCATACTTTGCGGCATTTGGCGATTATCTGGCTCAGGCTTATGGCCAGGCGCTGGCGCTGTACCACGGCCAAACCTACCAGATTCAGCAACCGCAGCCGATTGGCGATGCTAACATCGTGGCGATTCGCGTGACTATTTTGGATCCGAACGGCCGTCCGCCTGTGCGCCTTGATTTCCAATGGCGCAAGAACAGCCAGACCGGCAACTGGCAGGCCTATGATATGGTGGCTGAAGGCATCAGCATGATCACGACCAAACAAAATGAGTGGAGTGATTTGCTGCGTACTAAGGGCATTGATGGTCTGACCGCGCAGTTGAAAACCTACGCAGCACAGCCTATCACTCTGGATAAACAGTAAGCATGAGCGAACCGTTACGCTGGCAGCGCAATGCCAGCACGCTATCTTTAAGCGGCATGTTGGATCGCGATACCTTGCTGTCATTGTGGCATGAACGTGAAACCGCCATGGTGGATATCGCGACCATTGATGTCGCGGCGCTGGAGCGCGTGGATTCAGCGGGACTGGCTTTGTTAGTCCACCTGCGCGAGATCGCGCGGGCACAAGGTAGCACGCCACTTTTCACCGGTATCAACGACAAACTCCAGTCATTAATTGCGCTGTATAACCTGCAGCAGATTATTGTTTCTGCGGAAAAAATCGCCTGATAACGTTGTCATCGCCAAAAGCCCCTGATTTATTCAGGGGCTTTTGCGTATTTAAGAGTCAGGCGCTTTCCTCTAAGATATCCGCCTTATTATTATTAAGTGAAGCAAAGAGCGATGGAAAATAGTGAAGTTCAGGCCGTGCTGATGCAGGCGCTGCCATTAGATGAAGTACATGTTCTCAGCAACGACGGCAGTCATTTTCAGGTGATCGCGGTGGGTGAGATGTTCGGTGAACTGAGTCGTGTGAAAAAACAGCAGGCTGTTTATGCGCCGCTGATGGAATACATTGCGGATAACCGTATTCATGCGGTTTCCATCAAAACTTATACCCCAACCGAGTGGGCGCGCGACCGTAAACTCAACGGTTTCTAAGCGCCTCACAGGTTGTTTTGTTGATAGATAATTGAGAGCCGTTAATGGACAAATTTCGTGTGCAAGGCCCCACCCGTTTAAGTGGTGAAGTGACCATTTCCGGGGCGAAGAATGCTGCGCTGCCAATTCTGTTTGCTGCGCTGCTGGCAGAAGAGCCGGTAGAGATTCAGAACGTGCCGAAGCTGCGTGATATCGATACCACCATGAAGCTGCTAAATTTGCTGGGTGCGCGCGTTGAGCGTAACGGTTCGGTTCACGTTGATGCTCGCGAAGTTAACGTCTTCAGCGCACCGTATGATCTGGTGAAAACCATGCGTGCCTCGATTTGGGCACTGGGTCCGCTGGTGGCGCGTTTTGGTCAGGGTCAGGTTTCATTGCCAGGCGGCTGTGCTATTGGTGCACGTCCGGTTGATCTGCACATCACTGGCCTTGAGCAACTGGGTGCGGAAATTAAACTGGAAGAAGGTTACGTCAAAGCTTCCGTTAATGGCCGCCTGAAAGGCGCGCACATCGTCATGGACAAAGTCAGCGTTGGCGCGACCGTGACCATCATGAGTGCGGCAACGCTTGCCACTGGCACGACCATTATTGAAAACGCCGCGCGTGAGCCGGAAATTGTCGATACGGCAAACTTCCTCAACACGCTGGGCGCAAAAATCAGCGGTGCAGGCACAGATAAAATTACCATCGAAGGCGTAGAACGTCTGGGTGGCGGTGTGTATCGCGTTCTGCCGGATCGTATCGAAACCGGTACCTTCCTTGTCGCTGCTGCGATTTCCCGCGGTAAAGTGGTGTGCCATAAAGCCCAGCCCGATACGCTGGATGCTGTACTCGCAAAACTGCGTGATGCGGGTGCCGAGATTGAAACCGGTGAAGACTGGATCAGCCTCGATATGCACGGTAAGCGCCCTAAGGCGGTTAACGTCCGTACTGCACCACACCCAGGTTTCCCAACCGACATGCAGGCACAGTTCACCTTGCTGAACATGGTGGCGGAAGGCACAGGCGTGATCACCGAAACCATCTTCGAAAACCGTTTCATGCACATCCCTGAGCTGATTCGTATGGGCGGTCACGCGGAAATCGAAAGCAACACTGCGATTTGCCACGGTGTTGAGACGCTGTCAGGTGCACAAGTGATGGCAACCGACCTGCGCGCCTCTGCGAGCCTGGTACTGGCCGGTTGCATCGCGGAAGGCACCACCATTGTGGACCGTATTTATCATATCGACCGTGGCTATGAGCACATCGAAGATAAACTGAAGGCCATGGGTGCCAATATCGAGCGCGTCAGCGGCGAATAACGCTGACTCAACGTTTGATGATAACCAGTCACGATAACGTGGCTGGTTTTTTTATGTCCTGGATCTCAGATCTCCTGCCGAACTCTGGGGGATCGAATACGTTTTTTGCGATCCAGCAAGCGCGATGTAATGGGATCATAATAGCGAGTTGGCCAGATCTCGGCGGGATGAACACCGATCGCGTCAGCGATTAACCACTCTCCTTTGGGCCAGGGGCGGGAAAGTGCGTTGGAGAGTGTGGACGAGTTCAGCCCCGAATTGCGTGACAATTCAGCCATTGATGTGCCTTTTTTACGCAGTGCTGCAATCACATCTGCGGGATGCCAATCCTGTTTCCTTGCTTTCATAACGTCCTGCTCCTTGTCCATGTTATTGCGTTGTCTCTGCCGCAACGGGCGTATCCAATACAGAGATATTAGGAAAAAACAAAAACCTTATAGCAAATAATTTCCATAAGCTTCCAGTAATTGTTTTGGCCTCGCATTAAACTGAGCTCTCTTTCGCAAAAGCGATGCAAGGAATGTAATGGGCAGTCAGGTGAAGCGCTGGGAAGTAAAGCAGGGGAGAATACGGGTAAGGCAGGAAAGAAAACGGGGCTATGCCGCCCCGTAATAGCAATCAGAAGTCACGCTGCACTGACATGTGGGCCAATGCTTCGAGTGCACTACGCCACGGCGTTTCTGGCAGGGCCTGCAGAGCAGCAATGGCTTTATCCGCCTCTTCTTCAGCGCGTTTGCGCGTCCATTCCAGCGAGCCAGTTTGTTGCATGGCATCCAGTACCGGTTCCAGCAGATGGCGACCGTTGCCTTCTTCGATTGCTTTGCGGATCATCTGAGCTTGCTCTGGTGTACCGTTGTGCATGGCATGGAGCAGCGGCAGTGTCGGCTTGCCTTCGCTCAGGTCATCACCGGTATTTTTACCCAGGGTTTCGCCATCCGCACTGTAATCCAGCAAATCGTCAATTAACTGGAAAGCGGTACCCAGATAGCGACCATAATCCTGCAGCGCTTTTTCCTGCGCCGGCGTGGCTTCAGCCAGAATCGCGGAGGCTTGAGAAGCCGCTTCAAACAGGCGCGCGGTCTTACTGTAGATGACGCGCATGTAGCTCTCTTCCGTGATATCGGGATCGTTGCAGTTCATCAGCTGCAGCACTTCACCTTCCGCAATCACGTTCACTGCTTCAGACATCAGCGCGAGGATCTTTAAGGATCCCATACTGGTCATCATCTGAAACGCGCGGGTATATATGAAATCCCCCACCAGCACACTGGCAGCATTACCGAACGCGGCATTGGCAGTGGCTTTGCCACGGCGCATATCGGATTCATCCACCACATCATCGTGCAGCAGAGTCGCCGTGTGGATAAATTCGATCAGCGCCGCATTGGTGACATGTAGCGATCCCTGATAGTTCAGCGCACGTGCCGAGAGCACCGCGATCATGGGCCGGATACGTTTGCCTCCGCCGCTGATGATGTAGTAACCCAACTGATTAATCAGTGAGACATCTGAATTCAGCTGGTCGAGGATGGTCTGGTTGACGGCCGCCATGTCCTGCGCGGTTAATTCATTAATCTGTTCTAAGTTCATTCGTCTGTTCAGCTTTGACTCGTATTTTGCATGGTAAGCGCTTTTACCCAGCGTGAGTTCAGGTAATCTGTTACTGATTGTACTTGAAAAATCGGGCTGAGAAACGTTTGCATTCGTCCTGCGCTTTTTTTCTGCAAGAGAGTGCAAAGTGCACTTGTCTTCTGCTAGAGATTTGCGTAGAATTCGCGCCCTATTGTGAATATTTATCGCGCCGCCTGATGAATAGAAAGGCATGCGCAGAAGCGGAGTTTTATATGTACGCGGTTTTCCAAAGTGGTGGTAAACAACACCGAGTAAGCGAAGGTCAGACCGTTCGCTTGGAAAAGCTGGACATCGCAACCGGCGAAACCATTGAGTTCGACCAGGTTCTGATGATTGCAAATGGCGAAGACGTGCAAATCGGCGCGCCACTGGTATCAGGCGGTGTGATCAAGGCAGAAGTTGTTGCTCACGGTCGTGGCGAGAAAGTTAAGATTGTTAAGTTTCGTCGTCGTAAACACTACCGTAAGCAAGCTGGTCACCGTCAGTGGTTCACTGATGTGAAAATCACTGTGATCGGCGCGTAAGAGGAGATCTGACAAATGGCACATAAAAAGGCTGGTGGCTCGACTCGTAACGGTCGCGACTCCAATGCAAAACGTCTGGGTGTTAAGCGTTTCGGTGGTGAATCTGTTCTGGCAGGTAGCATCATCGTTCGTCAGCGTGGCACCAAATTCCACGCAGGTACCAATGTAGGTTGTGGTCGTGACCACACCCTGTTTGCTACCGCAGACGGTAAAGTACAATTCGAAGTTAAAGGTCCTAACAACCGTAAGTACATCAGCATCGTTGCTGAGTAAGGTTGTTGTGACGCAGACGGTTAACGTCTGAACACACGAATTGAAGGCCCCGCAGCTTTGCGGGGCTTTTTACATTCTGCCGCAGGTTGCGGGATTCCCTCTGACCAAAACGCGCAGTTTGCTGTACAATTTATGTACTCCTGGCTTTGCCAGTCTTGTATTATCCGCCGCCGGTCAGCGCAGAAGACCCTGGCGGACCCGTTTGCTGTGCTTTAGTCGCCGCGAACGATAGCGTGACGGAGAAATGAAATGAAGTTTGTAGATGAAGCGACGATCCTTGCGGTCGCAGGCGATGGCGGTAATGGTTGCGTCAGCTTCCGCCGCGAAAAATACATTCCACGCGGTGGCCCGGACGGCGGCGACGGCGGTGACGGCGGTGATGTTTACCTGCTGGCGGATGAAAACCTGAATACCCTGATCGACTATCGCTTCGAGAAATCTTTCCGCGCCGAACGTGGTCAAAATGGCCAGAGCCGTGATTGCACCGGTAAACGCGGCAAAGACATCATTATCAAGGTGCCTGTCGGTACCCGCGTGATTGACCAGGGTACTGGCGAAACGCTGGGTGACATGACGCGCCACGAGCAGAAGCTGATGGTCGCGAAAGGCGGCTGGCACGGCTTGGGTAATACGCGTTTTAAATCCTCGGTTAACCGTTCCCCACGTCAGAAGACCATGGGTACGCCGGGCGAGAAGCGTGACCTGCAGCTGGAGCTGATGCTGCTGGCTGATGTCGGTATGCTTGGTCTGCCGAATGCCGGTAAATCGACCTTTATTCGCTCCGTGTCTGCGGCTAAACCAAAAGTGGCGGATTATCCGTTTACTACTTTGGTGCCAAGCCTTGGTGTAGTGCGCATGGACAACGAAAAGAGCTTCGTCGTCGCCGATATCCCTGGCCTGATTGAAGGCGCAGCGGATGGTGCCGGTCTGGGGATTCGCTTCCTGAAGCACCTTGAGCGTTGCCGTGTACTGTTGCACCTGATCGACCTTGCGCCGATCGATGAATCCGATCCGGTCGAAAACGCCCGCATCATCCTGGGTGAGCTGGAAAAATACAGCGAGAAGCTGTTCCAGAAGCCACGCTGGCTGGTGTTTAACAAATGTGACCTGCTGGACCGTGAAGAAGCGGAAAGCCGCGCTAAAGCGGTTGTGGAAGCTTTGGGCTGGGAAGACAAATACTACCTGATTTCTGCGGCCAGCCATGACGGCGTGAAAGATCTCTGCTGGGACGTGATGACCTTCATCATCGAGAACCCGAAAGAAGCGGAAGAAGAAGCGAAAGAGCCGGAGAAAGTGGCCTTCATGTGGGATGATTATCACCGCGAAGCCATGGAAACCGCTCAGGAAGCGGAAGAAGACGACGATTGGGATGACGACTGGGACGAGGAAGACGACGAAGGCGTCGAAATCATTTACCAGCGTTAATCGCCAAAGAGAAAGCGGCCAATTGGCCGCTTTTTTTATGGCTGCTGAGTGCCATTTTCACCTCCCGATGAAAAGGCATCGTGTTCAGCAATCCGGCGCGATGATTCTTCCCCCTGGAATAAGGAGGTGAGGGCCGTCGCGGAAAATTACCCCAGCACCGCCACCGTCAATCGCGATGTGCAGCACAGCTGGTCGCGTCCATTGCGAATCTCAATTTCCCAGCTCTGGTTGCGTGCGCCAAGGTGCAAAGGACGGCAGATGCCGCGCACTTCACCGCTGCTCACCGCACGATGATGGCTGGCACTCACTTCAATCCCCACCACACTTTTTCCCTCTTCCACACTCAGATAACCGGCAATCGATCCCATCGATTCCGCCAGCACCACTGACGCACCGCCGTGCAGCAGGCCAAACGGCTGCTGCGTGCGGGTATCCACTGGCATAGTTGCCTCAAGGTAATCGTCGCCAATCACCGTGAACACGATGCCGACGTGCGACACCAGCGAGTTATCACCCAGGGCATTTAAGGTTGCCAGATCAACCGATCGTTTCCAGATTGCCATATCAGGATCCCAGCGTTGCGCCACCGTCGACCACAATATCCTGCAGCACCACGTGGCTGGCAAGATCCGAGGCCAGGAACAGGACGTTGTTCACGATCTCTTGCGGTTTCGCGATCTTACGCAGTGGGATCCCCAACTTGTACTGATCCGGGAAGCCGTTGATCATCTCCTGCTCTGCTTCCGGCGTATGCCACAGGCTACGTTGCATATCGGTATCGGTTGAACCCGGTGAAACGATGTTGCAGCGCACGCCAAACGGTGCCATTTCCAGACCGACGGTGAGGCACAGGCTACGTAGTGCGGCTTTGGAAGCGCCATAAGCGGACATGCCGAGACGTGGCGCGTGAGCCGCGTTAGAAGCGATGGTAACAATCGCCCCCGCGCGCTGCTGGCGGAATACCGGCAGCGTTTGCTGGAACATATTGAAGGCGCCACCGGCGTTCACCGCCAGACACGCCTGCCAGTCTTCGAATGCGAGTGCTTCGGTACTGCCGACGCGCAGGATCCCGGCGCCGTTGACCAGCACATCCAGACGAGGCTGCTCAGCCAGCAGACGCTGGCACACGGCTTTCACCTCCGCCGCATTCGCTACATCCAGAACCTGAGTGGCAAACGGGTAGTCGGGCTGCTCAAAACGCAGATCGAAGCCGATCACCTGTGCGCCGGCCTGATGGAATGCCAGCGCTGTGTGATAACCAATGCCTTTACCCGCGCCGGTTACCCAGACGATTTTTCCGTTAAAGTCGAAAGAGGCACTCATTTGGCAGGCGTCCGTGACAGCAGTGCCCACCAGCCATCAATGCTCGGTTTTTTTGCGAGGCTAACGAAATCGATGTCGTTGTGCACCTGGCGCCAGCGCGCCGCCAGCGCCATCACGCGTACGGAATCCAGGCCGTAGTCGATCAGGTTTTCATCATCTTCTGGCACATCGTCATCTTCCAGCAGCGGCAGAATCAGCGCACGCAGATCGTCTTTGCTCAGCGGCAGCGGCATCAGATCGGCGGTCATCACCACTTTGCCGCTGCGGCCAGCGGTGTAGGTCAGTGCCATCATGTGCTCTTCACGGCTGAAGTCGGCCAGCGCATCCGCCACCATAAACGGCTGGATGTTACGCATAAAGGCGTCAGTGGCGGTGGTCAGGCAGCCGATGTGGGCGTAAACGCCGGTAATGATCAGCTGATCGCGGCCCATCTCCTGCAGGATCGATTCCAGCGGCGAGCGGACAAAGGCGCTATAACGCCATTTGGTTAACACCTGATCGTCCTGGTCTGGCGCCAGTGCATCCACGATCTTCTGTTGATCCGGATGCTTATTCAGGCCCGGTCCCCACATGTCGTTGAGCAGTGCGCGATCGGCATCGCTCTGCTCGTTGGGCTGCGCGGTGTAGAACACCGGAATACCTTGCGCTTTGCAGTAGGCGCGCAGGCGGGCAATGTTCTCCACAACCTGATCGATCAGCGGACTGTTCTCGCCCCAGAAATTCAGGAAATAAGCCTGCATATCATGGATCAGCAGGGCAGCACGCTGTGGCTCAACGGTCCATTTCACCTTGTTGGTCGGCAGTTCAGTGGCGGCAGGCAGCGCGTAAGAATTCAGTTTTGGAATAGCCATTACAATCTCCGGAATAGGTTCAGGCTTGCGCTTGTTGGTCAGCAAGCTGTTGGCGTAAACGTTTTTTATCCACCTTGCCAACCGGGGTCAGTGGCAGGGCATCTACGCAGGTAATACGATCGGGCAATTTAAACTCGGCGACACCGAGATCGCGCAGATGACGGCGCAGCGCCACCGCTTTGATCGGCTGGCTGGCAACAATAAAGGCGCAGCTTTTTTCACCCATCAGTTCATCAGTCATCGACACCAGCGCGGCATGAATCACATCCGGATGGCGCTGCAGCAAATTCTCGATCTCTTCTGCGGCGATCTTCTCGCCGCCACGGTTGATCTGATCCTTCTCGCGGCCCTGCACGGTGATGTAACCCTGCGGGTTGATCTCAATCAGATCGCCGGAGCAGTAAAAGCCGTTAGCATCAAAGCTGGCGGCATTGTGTTCCGGGCTTTTGTAGTAGCCACGGAAGGTGTACGGACCGCGTGTCATCAGGCGACCCACCGTGCCGTGCGGCAGCGCATTACCGTGTTCATCCGCCACCCAGACTTCGTCATCTTCAGAAATCGGTCGGCCCTGAGTGGTCAGCACGATTTTCTCGTCATCGCCAAAGCGGGTGTAGTTCACCAGACCTTCGGCCATGCCAAACACCTGCTGTAATTGGCAGCCAATTTCGCTCTGAATACGTGCCGCCAGGGTTTCGCCGAGCTTCGCGCCGCCGACCTGAATGCGCTGCAGCGAAGCCAGCTGCTTGTTGCTACCCCATTCCTGAATCGCCTGCAGCCACAGGCTCACTGCGGGTGGCACCAGACCGGTATCGGTGACCTGGTGCTTCTCAATCAGCGGGAAGCAGAGCGTGGCGCTTGGGTCAGCGGCAAGAATCACCTGGCCCCCGGCATAAAACACACCAAGTGAACCCGGTGAGCTCATGGCGAAGTTATGCGGTGCGGGCAGGGCGATCAGATAACGCGTGTCAGCCGTGACTTCGCAGATCTCATCGCTGGCGCGAATACTGTAGTAGTAGTCGTTGTGCGTGCGCGGAATCAGCTTTGGCGTACCGGTGCTGCCACCGGATAGCTGGAAAAACGCCACTTCATCGGCAGCAGTTGGCGTGGGCTGGTAATCGTCCGCCGCTTCCGCCATCAAAGCTTCGAGGGTGTTTTCTTTATCACCGTCATTGCGCAGGATAATCTGCTGCAGTGACGGTTGAGCGGCACAAAGCGCACCAATAAAGGTGTCATCGCCAAACAGCGCGTGACTGCGATCGGCAATTAGCAGTTTAGGCTCAATCTGCGCGGCATAGGCGGTCAGCTCGGTGCGCTGATGGCTATACAGCGCGAAGACGGATGCTACGCCCAGTTTAAACAGGGCAAAGACCGTGACGTAAAACTCCGCCACGTTGCCTAGCTGCACCAGCGCGGTATCGCCCTGCTGCAGGCCACGGCGCTGCAGGGCTGCTGCGAGATTGTCGGTTAACCGATCCAACTCGCGATAGCTGATGTGGCGATCGCCGTCAATCACCGCAATCGCCTCATTCTCTTTGTGGCGCGCCAGGATGTCGGTCATTGGCACATCAAGCCAATAGCCTTTTTCACGGTAGCGTGCAGCTAAATCGTCCGGCCAGCGGGTATAGGGAATGCTCATGCTCTTTCCTTTATTGCAGTCCAAAAGCGCGCAACATGGTATCCAGCTTCACGCCGGTTTCGCGCCATTCTGATTCAGGTTGGGAATCGGCAACGATGCCTGCGCCCGCAAACAGTCGCACGCGTGCACCGTGCACGGTGCCACAACGAATTGTCACCACCCATTCACCGTTTCCTTCACTGTCACACCATCCCACAATGCCGCCAAACAGCTGACGATCAAAAGGCTCTAATTGCTGAATCAGCTGCTGAGCACGCTGGTGTGGGAAGCCGCTTAATGCGGGGGTCGGATGAAGCAGGCAGGCCAGCGACAAGGCGTTCTCACGATCATCCTGTACCTCACCATCGATTTGCGTCGCGAGGTGCCATAAGGTCGCGGTGGTGATCAATGACGGTACCGTCGGCACGGACAGCAGGCGACTGCGCGGTTGCAGCGTATCGCGCATCGCATCTGTGACCAGCTGGTGTTCATGACGATCTTTGCTGGAGTCCATCAGCGTATTGCCCGCTGCCTGATCCTGTTGGCTATCGTGGTGATCACGACGTGCTGAGCCCGCCAGCGGGCACGAGCTAAAATCGCGGCCCTGCTTACGCAGCATCAGCTCCGGACTGGCCCCCACCAGTGCACCGCCTTGTGGCAGCGGCAGATGGAAGTGATAGCTATTCGGATTCTGCGCAATGACGCGTTGCATCAGCGCCGCGGTATCCACTGGCTGTTCGGTGACAATATCCATCAGGCGCGACAGCACCACTTTATCGAGGTCACCACGTTGCGTTGCTGTCACCGCATCGGCCACCATTTGGGTAAAGACATCGTGATCCGGCACCGCCACGCGACGACGCACCTGCGGCAGCTCACTGGCAGCCGCAGGCAGCGCATTCTGTAGGTCGGCACGATGAAAAGTTTGATACGTTTCAGGAATAAACAGGGCCGCAGGCTGACTCACGTCAAACGGAATCGCACCCACCAGGATCGGATTCTCAATGCCTTGTTGTTTTGCCGCCGCAAAATGTTGATGCAGCTGAAGTTGAAAATCACCCTGCAATGATGCAGCGTCTGCCACAGAGGTGGTTATCGTGGTATAGCAGCCTTGAGTCGCGAGGCTTCGCCACGGCGAGGTAAAGAGGAACCCACGGCATAACGCAGAAAAATCCTCTAATAAGGCATTTTCAAACATGGATGATTCCACCATAATTTTCACCTATAAATGATAAGATTATTAAGAATGATTATCATTTTTATTATTGGCCTGTAACCTACGTCGATTGGACAAAAGAGTCAATCCATTCGCGGGATTTCCCGCATGATTAGGCGTAATCGGAAGGTGACGTCGAGCCGTGCAATAAGCTAAAAGGTGGACCAAAACTTATGAATAAATGCGGTTTATTGGGCCTGACAGCCCTGTTGTTTATTTTCCAGACTTTCACAGGGCTCGCACAGGCAGAACAGGGATGGCCGCGCACGGTGCAGGGGGCAAAGGGTTCAA